>DASSWM010000213.1:0-6333 GCA_035704865.1 Agrococcus sp. | reverse complement strand
ATCGACACTCGTCGCACTCGCATGGCGGCGTTCGTCGCCGCCGGCGCGATCTCCGGCTTCGTCGGCGTCTACACGGTGGCGCAGTTCGCCTCCGCGCGGCCAGACGCCGGCACCAGCGGCGGCGGCATGGCGCTGCCGGCCATCACGATCGCGGTGCTCGGCGGCGTCGCCATCACCGGCGGCATCGGGCGGCTGAGCGGCGTGCTGCTCGCGGCGCTGCTCATCGTGTGGCTCAACGCCTCGATCCTGCTCGTCGTGCCCGGCAACGCCGGCGCCCAGGCGCAGCTGCTCGCGCTCGGCCTCGTGCTGCTCGGCGCGGCGCTGCTCGGCCAGTTCACGCTGCGGCGCAAGCGGCAGGCGCCGCCCCCGACGACCGTGACGACGCCGCTCGTGACCCGCGGCTCGACGGGCGCGCGCTCGACCGACACCGATGGTGACGCAGCGCCGGGATCGACGCAGGCATCGACGCCGGTCTCTGCACCCGATCCCACGCCAGGCTCCACGCCGGATCCTTCGCCGGGCTCGACGCCGGGCTCCGCGCCGGATCCTTCCAGCGGCCCGAAGCAGCCATGACGGTCGTCGATGACCTGCTCGCGCTCAGCCATGCCGTCGGCGAGCCGCGGCGCGAGCTCGCCATCCTCGGCGAGGGCAACGTGAGCGCCGCGCTCGGATCGGCGCACGGGAGCGCGCGGATGCTCGTCAAGGCCTCGGGCTCGACGCTCGCGTCGGCCGGACCCGACGACCTCGTCGAGTGCGAGCTCGCGCCGATCCTGGCGGTGCTCGACGACGAGGGCGCGACGGACGCGGCCGTCGGGGCCGCGCTGATGGCGAGCCGCGTCGATCCCGCCGCGAAGCGGCCGAGCGTCGAGGCGCTGCTGCACGCCGTGGTGCTCGACGCGGGCGCGGGTGCCGCGTGCCACACGCATCCGATCGCGGCCAACAGCATCCTCTGCTCCGACCGAGCGGAGCTCCTGGTCGCGGGCGCGCTGTTCCCCGACCAGATCGTCGTGCTCGGCACGCACGCGCTGCTCGTGCCCTACGTGGACCCGGGGCTGCACCTCGCCCGCCACATGCGGGATGCGCTGCGCGCGTTCGCCGACCGGCACGGCGCGCTGCCGAAGATCGCCTACCTGCAGAACCACGGCATCTTCGCGATCGGCGCGAGCCCCGCCGAGTGCCTGCGCATCACCGAGATGGCCGACAAGTTCGCGCGCATCCTGCTCGGCGCGCTGACCGCCGGCGAGCCGGTGTTCCTGCCCGACGAGCAGGTGCGCCGCATCGACGGCCGCGACGATGAGCACGTCCGGCGGGCCATCCTGGACGGACGCGTCCCGGCGGCCGCGCCGACGCATCCGACCCCCTGACCCACCGCGACGACCCCCACCCCAAGGAGCACACCATGCAGATCGGCGTCCACGGCCTCGTCTTCACCGGCACCTTCGACGAGGCGGGCCTCGAGACCGCCATCGCGGGCACGCAAGCTGCGGGCTTCGACCTGCTCGAGCTGCCGCTCATGGATCCCTACGCGATCGACGGCGGCCTCGTGCGGCGCATGCTCGACGACCACGGCGTCGCGATGACGTCGTCGCTCGGCCTCGATGCCGGGCACGACCTCTCGAGCGAGGACGAGTCGGTGCGCCGCAAGGGCGAGGCGCTGCTCGAGCGCGCGATCGACGTCGTCGCCGAGGCCGGCGGCGCGCACCTGTGCGGCGTCATCTACTCGGCGATGCAGAAGTACATGACGCCCGCGACGCCCGCGGGCCGCGCCGGTTCGGCGGCGGCGCTGGCGCGGCTCGGCGAGCGCGCCGAGGCTGCAGGCATCACGCTCTCGCTCGAGGTCGTGAACCGCTACGAGACGAACATCATGAACACCGCGCGCGGCGGCCTGCGGTTCCTCGACGAGATCGGGCACGGCAACGTGCACCTGCACCTCGACACGTACCACATGAACATCGAGGAGTCGGGGATGCTCGAGCCCGTGCTCGACGCGGGCGAGCGCCTCAAGTACGTGCACATCGGCGAGAGCCACCGGGGCTACCTCGGCACGGGCTCGGTCGACTTCGGCTCGTTCTTCCGCGGCCTCGCGCGGCTCGGCTACGACGGGCCGGTGGTCTTCGAGTCGTTCTCGAGCGCGGTCGTCTCCGAGTCGCTCTCGAACACGCTCGGCATCTGGCGCAACCTGTGGGACGACTCGGGCGACCTCGCCGCCCACGCCAACCGCTTCATCCGCGACCAGCTGCGCTCGGTCGAGACCATCGCGATGCACTGAGCAGTGCCCGGCCATCGGGGCGCGCTCGGGCCGCGCGCCCGGGCCGCGTGCTCGCGCCGGGCCCTCGGGTCGCCCGCTCGCGCCGGGCGCTCGGGCGTCGGTGCGGGGCGGATGCGTCAGCCCGGCTCGTGCCCGAAGCGCGCGAAGGTGTGGCGCGCGTGGGCGATGCGGCGCAGCGCCAGGATGATCGGGGCCACGAGCTCGGTGCCCAGCACGGAGTAGGCGACCGCCGCCTCCGCCGACGTCGTCGGCACGCCGTCGATCTCGATCTCCGCGACCCGGTCCACGGCGCCGGCGACGGCCTCGAGCTGCGCGCGCGGGATGTCGAGGCCCGAGTCGGCGAGCCCGGCGAGCCCGCGCTCGAGCTCGTCGAGCGCGCCGAGCCCCTCCGGCACCGTCCAGTCGAGGCCCTCGAGGAAGGCGCTCGCCCGCGGCGTCGCCTGCGAGTCGTCGGGATCGGTGGCCAGGTGCAGCAGCTCGCTCATCGACGCGGGCGGCGCGTCGACGACCGCGAGCACCTGCCGCGTGCGCTGGATCGACAGGTGCGCGACGTCGACGAGCGCTCGCACGAGCCGCAGCCGCTGCTCGTGCGCCTCGCCGTACTGCGCCTGCGTGGCGCTCGTGCGCTCGCCCGCGGGCAGCAGCCCCTCGCGCAGGTAGTACTTGATGGTCGCGACCGGCACGCCCGTGCGCGCCGCGAGCTCCGAGATCCGCATCGGTTCACCTCTTTACATAGATAGTGCCACTGTCTAATAATGGAGAGCGTCGCTATCCATTCTAGGGCAGGAGCACCCCGTGACCGAACGCACCACCCACCAGCCGTCCGATGACATCGCGATCTTCCTCATCGGCATGCGCTTCAACAAGCCGTGGCGCATCGACGCCTGGCTGCCGGCCTTCCGCGCCATGCCCCGCATGCTGCGCGAGCTCTCGCAGGATCCCGACGCAGGCATGCTCGGCTTCCGCCTGCTGCTCGGCGAGCGGGGCGTGACCGTCGTGCAGTACTGGCGCGATGTCGAGTCGATCACCGCCTACGCGAACGACGCGCAGCGTCAGCACCGGCCCGCGTGGACCGCCTTCTACGCCACCGCCAAGCGCGTGCCCGGCGCCGTCGGCATCTGGCACGAGACGTACGAGGTCGCGCGCGCCGAGTCGTTCTACGGCGCGATGCCGCCCACGGGCCTCGCGAAGGCGCTCGGCGTCATCCCGGTGACCGCCCGCAATCGCACGGCGCGCACGCGCCTGCGCGACGCATCCGCCCCCTGATCCACGCAGCTCGACCGCCCCGCGCCCCACGCCCGTCCGGCTGGCCGCCGGTGCCTGACTGCCGGGCTGCGCTCGACCGCCTACCAGGGCAGCGCGTCCGGCACCGGCGGCCCGCCGAGCACGTGCTGGGCGCAGAAGGCGAGCACCGCCTCGTTCCAGGTGCGCGCGTTCGAGGGCCGCAGCACCCAGTGGTTCTCGTCGGTCAGCTGCAGCAGGCGGTGCGGCATCGTGCCGGGCGCGCCCGGCCACGCCGACACGAGGTCCCACCACATCCGCAGCGCCTCGCTCACCGGCACGCGGTAGTCGCGGTTGCCGTGCGTGATGAGCATCGGGGTGGTGATGGCGGATGCGTGGTGGTGCGGTGAGTACGCGCGGTACCAGTCGGGCAGCAGGTCGGGGTGGCCGTGCACGCGCACCTTGAGCGCCGCCGCGTCGGTCGTGGCGTGCTGCTGGTCGAGCGCCCACAGCCCCGCGTGCGTGACGATCGCGTCGAAGCGGTCGGAGTGGCCGGCGATCCAGTTCGTCATGTAGCCGCCGAACGAGGCGCCCAGCAGCGCCGTGCGGTCGCGGTCGAGCGTGCGGCGCGCGAGCACGTGGTCGAGCAGCGCCTCGCACTCCCGCCAGACGACGTCCGCGAGCCGCGGCCACCCGCGGTTGAGCCCGGCGTGGCCGTAGCCGGTCGACATCGCCGGGTCGGGCAGCAGCACGGCGTAGCCGCGCGCGACGGCGAGCCAGGGGTTCCAGCGCCAGCTCCACGCGTTGTACGACCCGTGCGGCCCGCCGTGGATCCACAGCATCACAGGCGCCGGCGCCTTCGCGCTCGCGCCGGCCGGCGTGCAGAGCCAGCCGCCCACCGCGACGCCGTCGACATCGGCCTCGACCCACTCGAGCCTGCCGGGCAGCGCGCCGATCCGCCCGGGCGCGGGCAGCTCGGCCGCCTCCGCGCGCCCGCGCTTCCGCAGCGGGACCCGCACGGGCCGCGCGGGCGTCGCCATGTCGGAGCGCAGCGCGAAGACCGCGCTGTCGTCCGCGGCGGGAGCGAGCGAGGCGTAGGGGGCGTCGTCGACGACCGTCCGCACCTGGCCCGTGCGCGCATCCACCTCCAGCACCGCACCGCGCGAGTGCAGATCGCCCGCGACCAGCAGCGTGCCGACGTCGAGCCAGCGGTACTCGCCGATCGTCACGTCGCCCACGTCGACCGTCACGGGCTCGCCGCCGCCCACCGGATGGATCTCCAGGAAGTCGTAGCTCGTGTCGCTCGGGGTCGACGAGGTGAGGCGCGTGACCGCGATGCGGTCGCCGTCGGGCGAGAAGCGCGGGCCCGCCCACTGGTGCCCGGCCGCGGCGCGCAGCAGGATGCGCCGGCGGCGCGGCCGCACGTCGATGAGCGCGATCGAGGTGCGCGTCTCGCCGCCCGCGACGCGCGTGGTCCAGGTCGTGACGGCGCGGCGGCCGTCGGGGGAGAGGTCGGCGGATGCGTTGAGCAGGCTGACCGTGTCGGCTCCCGGCGTGAGCTCCCGCAGCTCGCCGTCGGGCGAGACCGTCACGAGCCTGGGGCTGACGTCGGAGACCTCGTGGTCCCAGTAGCGGATCGGCATGCCGGTGTGCCAGATGGCGGTGCGCTTCTCGCGCTTGCGCGTCGCGCGGGCCTCGGCGTCGGTCTCGAGCGAGCCGCCCGCGAGCACCTCGGTCGTGGCGAGCAGCGTGCCGTCGTCGGCGATGCCGGCGAGCGCGAGCCCGCCGGGCGCGGAGGCGACCACGTGCGCCTCGCCGCGCTCGGGCAGCCGCCAGATGGCGGGCACGTCCTCGTCCGCGTCGCCGGTGGGGTCGGGCCGTGCGGAGGCGAACAGCAGCGACCCGTCGGGTGCGAAGCGCGGCGCGCTCTCGCCCTTCTCCGACCACGTCAGCCGCTGCGCCTCGCGCTCGCCCGCCGGGTCGAGCTCCCACAGCGACGACACCATGCGCGAGCCGTGCTCGTCCGCCTGCTGGATCGCCGCGACGAGCCGGCCGTCCTGCGTGGCCGCGAGGCTCGCGAGCCGCGGCACGCGCAGCAGACCGTCGATGTCGGTGAAGTCGTCGAAGCGCGCGTCATCGGGCATGCCTCGACGCTATCGGCCCCGGCGCGAGGTGCGCGCCGGGGCCGATCTGCTCGTCAGGCCGCGAACACGGCGTGCGTCTCGGGAACCTTGGCCCGGCCGCCGAGCTCGGTGAGCTCGAGCACCACTGCGACGCCGGCGACCGTGCCACCCAGCTGCTCGACGAGCGAGATGGCGGCGGCGAGCGTGCCGCCAGTGGCGAGCACGTCGTCGACGAGCAGCACGCGCCGACCGGTCAGGTCGCCCGCGGCCTCGATCGTCGCGATGCCGTACTCGAGGGCGTAGTCGACGGATGCGGTGGGCCGGGGCGTCTTGCCGGCCTTGCGGATGGGCAGCAGGCCGCTGCGCGAGCTCGCGGCCACCGTGCCCGCGAGCAGGAAGCCCCGCGCCTCGACACCGGCGACGAGGTCGAAGCCGCCCACGAACGGCTCGGCCAGTGCCTCGGTGACGGCCGCCAGCGCATCCGCATCGGTCAGCATGGGACCGATGTCGCGGAAGAGGATGCCGGGCTGCGGGAAATCGGGTGTGAGCGCGATCAGCGCCTCGGCGCGCGAGAGCTGCTCGTGGCTGGGCGTCGGCATGCGTCAACGCTAGTTGTCGCCGCCCGTGTCTCCGTCGCCGCCGCCTCCGCTGCCTCCTCAGCCGCCGCCTCCCGTGCCGCTGCCGCAATCGACATGTGCAGCTGCGTCCGACCCGTGCCGG
>DASSWM010000212.1:0-4218 GCA_035704865.1 Agrococcus sp. | reverse complement strand
CGCCGCGGGCGGTCGTCGCGTTCGACGCGTTCAAGGGCAGCCTGACCGCCGCCGAGGCGTGCGAGGCGGCCGCCCGCGGCATCCGCTCGGCAGTGCCGGGCGCCGACGTCGCGCTCGTGCCGATGGCCGACGGCGGCGAGGGCAGCCTCGACGCGCTGCTCGCCCGCGGCGGCGAGCTCGTCGTCACCGAGACCGTCGACGCCATCGGCCGCCCCGCGCGCGCGCAGTGGGCGCTCGAGGGGTCGCACGCCATCATCGAGCTCGCGCAGGCGGCAGGGCTGCCGCAGGTCGAGGACGCCCCGCTGCAGCCGCTCGCCGCCTCGACCGCGGGCCTGGGCCGCGTCGTGCTCGATGCGCTGGACCGCGGCGCGACCGAGGTGACGCTGCTGCTCGGCGGCTCCGCCACGAGCGACGGCGGCGCCGGCCTGCTCGCGGCGCTCGGAGCCCGGCTGACGGATGCGTCGGGCGTGCCCGTGCGGGCGGGCGGCGGCGGGCTCGCCGCGCTCGCGCACCTCGACGCGGCCGGCGTCGACGCGCGCGCGCTCGCCGCGACCTGGCGGTTCGTGACCGACGTCGACGCGCCGCTCACGGGCCCGCGCGGCGCCGCGGCGGTCTTCGGCCCGCAGAAGGGCGCGACGGCCGACGACGTCGCCGCGCTCGACGCGGCGCTCGGACGCTTCGCGCGCATCGGCGCCGACGCGCTCGGCGTCGACCCCGCGAGCATCGCCGACGTGCCGGGCGCGGGCGCGGCCGGCGGCGTCGCGAGCGTGCTGCGCGCGCTCACGGGCGGCGAGATCGTCGCGGGCGGCGACTGGTTCGCCGCGCTCGCCGGGCTCGACGAGGCGGTGGCGGGGGCGTCGCTCGTGCTCACGGGCGAGGGCAGCTTCGACAGCCAGTCCGCGGGCGGCAAGGTCGTCTCGGTCGTGCACGCGGCGGCGCTGCGCCACGGCGTGCCGCTGTGCGTGATCGCGGGCGCGGTCGACGCGCAGGCGGCGACCGCCATGGGCGTGCCGGCGTTCTCGCTCGCGGCCGGTCCGGCGGCGCTCGCCGACCTGCAGCGCGACGCGAGCGGCCTGCTCGAGGCGACCGCCGCATCCGTCACCCGGCTCGCGCTCGGCGCGCGCTGATCAGGCGGCGTCGGCGAGGCCGCCGGCGGCCTCGATGAGCCCGAGCGCGCGCACGCGCTGGGAGGTTGTGCCGTGCACGGCCATGATGAGCTCGTCGGCGTCGGCCTCGAGCTGGAAGCGGCGCAGCGTCGTGACCGCCTCCTCGCCCGTGCCGAGCGCGGTGTGCTGCACCATCTTGGCGACGGGCGCCGCCTGGGGGCTCGCGGCGATCGCGTCGAGCTCGTCGTCGCTCACGGTCTGCGCGATGGGGCTGTCGCGCAGCAGGATGCTGCGCACGCGCGCGCGGATCACGCTGCGCTGCATCGCCATCGCCTCGTCGCGGCTGTCGGCGACGACGGCGTTGATGCCGGCGATCACGTGCGGCTCGGCGAGCTGCTCGCTCGGCTCGAACCGCTCGCGGTAGACCGCGACCGCCTGGTGCAGCGCGTCGGGCGCGAAGTGCGAGGCGAACGCGTAGGGCAGCCCGAGGGCGGCCGCGAGCTGCGCGCCGAAGAGCGACGAGCCGAGGATCGTGAGCGGCACCTTCGTGCCGTGGCCGGGCACGGCCTTGATGCCGGGCACGACGGGCTCGCCCGCGAGGTAGCCGCGCAGCTCGACGACGTCCTCGGGGAAGCGCTCGGAGGCGCGGATGTCGCGCCGCAGCGCCGTCCAGGTGCGCTGGTCGGTGCCGGGGGCGCGGCCGAGGCCCAGGTCGATGCGGCCCGGGTGCAGCTCGGCGAGCGTGCCGAACTGCTCGGCGATCACGAGCGGCGAGTGGTTGGGCAGCATGACGCCGCCCGCGCCCAGCCGGATCGTCGACGTGTGCGCGGCGACGTGCGCGATGAGCACGCTCGTGGCGCTCGAGGCGATCGTCGCCATGTTGTGGTGCTCGGCGTACCAGACGCGCGCGAAGCCGAGCCGCTCGGCGGCCTGCGCCAGCTCGACGGAGCCCGCGAGGCTCTCGCCTGCCGTCTCTCCGGGGTTGATGGGGGCAAGGTCCAGCACAGAGAGACGCACCCGCCCAGCCTAAGCCGGACGGGTGCGCGCTCGTCGGTCAGTCCGCTCGGGGCGGAACTCAGATGGCCTCGAGCACGATCGCCGAGCCTTGGCCGCCGCCGCCGCAGATGCCGGTGGCGCCGATCGAGCCGCTGCCGAGCTGCTGCAGGCGGCGCGCGAGGTGCCCGACGATGCGGGCGCCCGAGGCGCCGATCGGGTGGCCGAGCGCGATCGCGCCGCCGTTGGCGTTCACGATCTCGGGGTCGATGCCCAGCTGCCGCGTCGACGCGACGCCCACGGCCGCGAACGCCTCGTTGATCTCGACCGCCTTGAGGTCGCCCGTCGACAGGCCCGCGCGGCCGAGCGCCTGCTCGATCGCGTCGGCCGGCTGCGAGTGCAGCGAGACGTCCTTGCCCGCCACGAACCCGGTCGAGCGGATCTTCGCGAGCCCCGTGAGCCCGTGCTGCGACGCGTAGGCGTCCGACACGAGCACGACCGCGGCCGCGCCGTCGGTGATCTGGGATGCGTTGCCGGCGGTGACCGTGCCGTCCTGCGTGAACGCGGGGCGCAGTCCCGCGAGCGACTCGGCGGTCGTGTCGGCGCGCACGCCGTCGTCGGCGGCGACCGTCACGGTCTTGCGGCCGGCCTTCGCCTCCAGCGGCACGATCTCGTCGTCGAGCGTCCCGTCGGCCTGCGCCTTCGCGAGGCGCGCGTGCGAGGCGGCGGCGAGCTCGTCCTGCTCCTCGCGGCTGATCTTGAACGCCGGGTTGTACTGGTCGGTCGACGCGCCCATCGCGACGCGGTCGAACGCATCCGTCAGCCCGTCGAACTGCATCGTGTCGATGAGGCTCGTGTCGCCGAACTTGCTGCCGGAGCGCATGGGCGCCGCGTGGGGCGCGAGCGACATCGACTCCTGGCCGACCGCGAGCACGACATCGGCCTCGCCGAGCTGGATCATGCGGTGGCCGGCGACGATCGCCTCGGTGCCCGACAGGCACACGGCGTTGACGCCGAGGGCCGGCACCGTCATCGGCACGCCCGCGCCGACCGCCGTCTGGCGCGGCGGGTTCTGGCCGACCGTCGCCTGCAGCACCTGGCCGACGACCACCGCGTCGACCTCGTCGGCCGCGACGCCGGCCTTCGCGAGCGCGTGCTTGGCCGCGTGGGCGCCGAGCTCGGTCGAGGAGGTCTGGGCGAGCTGGCCGAGGAACTTGGCGAACGGGGTGCGCGCGTATCCGGCGATGATCGTCTCGGGCATGGGCTGCTCCTTCGCAGGTCGGGGTGGGGCCAGTCTACCGCTCGGGGCGGCGCTGCAGGCGGCGTCGGCGGCCGTGCGCACGCGCCCGGGCGACCGCTCGCGAGCCTCCGCCGCGCTGGCCGGAACGCCCGGTCAGCCGTGCGCCGCGCCCTCACGGCACAATGGAGCCATGACCGATCGAGCCATGAGCGAGACCGACCCGCAGCCGCGCGGCCCCCAGACCCCCGGCTCCCCCAGCGCGCTGTTCGTCTGCGTCCACAACGCGGGCCGCTCGCAGATGGCCGCGGGCTTCCTGCGCGAGCTCTCGGGCGGCGCGGTCGAGGTGCGCTCGGCGGGCAGCATGCCGGCCGAGCAGATCAATCCCGTGGCGGTCGAGGCGATGCGCGAGGTGGGCATCGACATCACCGCCGAGTCGCCGAAGGTGCTGACGACGGATGCGGTGCGCGACTCCGACGTCGTCATCACGATGGGCTGCGGGGATGCGTGCCCCGTCTTCCCCGGCAAGCGCTACGAGGACTGGGAGCTCGCCGACCCGGCGGGGCAGGGGATCGAGTCGGTGCGGCCCATCCGCGACGAGATCGAGCAGCGCATCCGCGGCCTGCTCGCCTCCCTCGACATCGAGCCGGTGCGCTGAGCCCGGGTGCCGGCGCCGACGGCGGTCCGCTGACGGCATCGCACCGACGGCGGCAGCCCGCTGTCGGCGCCCACCGCGGACGGCGCGCGAGAGCGCTCTCGCGCCGCGCGCGCATCCGGGATAGAACTGGGAGCACGCCGCCGAGAGGAATGCCGATGAGCGAGCAGCACCAGCAGTCCCAGCAGCCCGAGCAGGGCGACGAGCGCAGCGAGCGCCCCGAGCCC
>DASSWM010000211.1:0-2212 GCA_035704865.1 Agrococcus sp. | reverse complement strand
GGGGACGCGCTTGAGGTCGCCGAGCGCATCCGCCATCGAGACGCGCACGATGTCGGTGCCGCGCAGCGACACCATCGAGCCCCACGCGCCGTCGACGACCGCGTCGATCGCCGCGAGCCCGAAGCGGGTCGCGAGCACGCGATCGGCGCCGCTGGGCGCGCCGCCGCGCTGGATGTGGCCGAGCACGGTCGCGCGCGACTCGATGCCCGTGCGCTCCTCGATCATCGGCGCGATGACCTCGCCGATGCCGCCGAGCCGCGGCCGGTTGAAGGCGTCGAGGCCCTTGCGGGAGTACTCCTCGTCCATCCCCTCGAGCTTGAAGCCCTCCGAGACGACCACGAGCGGCGCGCGGCGGCGGTCGTAGACCGACTGCACGTAGTCGCAGATCCACTCGATCGAGCGCGGCTGCTCCGGGATGAGCGTCACGTGCGCGCCGGTGGCGATGCCGGTGTGCAGCGCGATCCAGCCGACGTGACGCCCCATGACCTCCAGCACCATGCAGCGCATGTGCGAGTCGCCCGTCGAGCGGAGCCGGTCGCCGGCCTCGGTGGCGATCTGCACGGCGGTGTCGAAGCCGAACGTGTAGTCGGTGGCGTCGAGGTCGTTGTCGATCGTCTTGGGCACCCCGATAATCGGGATGCCGTCCTCGGCGAGCCGGTGCGCCGCCGCGAGCGTGCCCTCGCCGCCGATCGCCATCACGGCGTCGATGCCGAGCCGCCCGAGCGTCTCCTTGATCTTCGCGGGGCCGCCGCCGTCGCCCTCGTAGGGATTCGTGCGGCTCGTGCCGAGGATCGTGCCGCCGATGCGGGAGGTGCCGCGCACCGACGAGCGGTTGAGCACGCGCACGTCGCCCTCGACGAGGCCGCGGTAGCCGTCGCGGATGCCCACGAACTCGAGGCCGTGGTGCACCATGCCGGTGAGCACGGCGGCTCGGATGACCGCGTTCAGGCCGGGGCAGTCGCCGCCGGACGTCAGGATGCCGACTCGCATATCGCCTTCCACCGGAGGATCCTGGGTGAATCCAGCCGGCGCCCCCATTCAAGCGGCGGGCGCGACGATTGTCGAACGCGGCCGCCTCGCGCAGCCGGTAGCCGCACGGGCGTCGGCCGCGCTGCGGCGCGCTAGTCCCCCAGGCGGTTCTTGGTGCGCATGGCGCGCTCGGCCTCGCGCTTGTCCTGCCGCTCGCGCAGCGCGTGGCGCTTGTCGTACTCGCGCTTGCCCTTCGCGACCGCGAGCTCGACCTTCGCCCGGCCGTCGGAGAAGTAGAGCGAGAGCGGCACGAGCGTGTAGCCGCCCTGCGACACCTTGGCCGCGAGCTTGTCGATCTCGTCGCGGTGCAGCAGCAGCTTGCGCTTGCGGCGCGGCGGGTGGTTCGTCCACGTGCCCTGCCCGTACTCCGGGATGTGCACGGCGTCGAGCCACGCCTCGCCGCCGTCGACGAACGCGTACCCGTCCACGAGCGACGCCCGGCCGGCGCGCAGCGACTTCACCTCGGTGCCCGTCAGCACGAGCCCCGCCTCGACGCGGTCCTCGATCGTGTAGTCGTGGCGCGCCTTGCGGTTCTGCGCCACGACCTTGTGGCCCTGTTCGCGCGGCATGGCTGGCTCCTGGGGGTGTGGCTGACGGTGGCGATGGCTGCCCGGCTCGCGAGCAGCCGTTCAGTCTATCCCCCGTCGCCGTGCGTGAGGCTCAGATCTTCAGGTACCTGCGGATGGCCACGGCCGCCGCGACGCCCGCGAACAGCACGCCGATGCCGACGAGCACCGGTGCCACGATGAGCGCGTCGTCGATCGTGACGATCGCGATCGTCTGCAGCATCTGCGCGACGTAGCCCTGCAGGAAGAAGTGCACGACCGCGATCACCGACGCCGCCGCGAGGATCGCGCCCAGCAGCGCCGCGACGACGCCCTCGATGATGAACGGCGTCTGGATGAACCGGTTCGATGCGCCCACGAGCCGCATGATCCCGAGCTCGCGCTTCCGCGAGAACGCCGAGAGCCTGATGGTCGTCGAGATCAGCAGCACGGCGGCGACGAGCATGAGCACCGCGACGCCGATCGCCGCGAGGCTCGCGGTGTTGAGCACCTGGAAGATCGGCTCGAGCAGCGCCCGCTGGTCTCGCACCTCCAGCACCCCCGGCAGTGCCGACGTCGCCTCCCGGATCAGGTCGGCGTCGGCCGGCGTCGTCGGCCGCACCCAGAGCGCCTCGTTC
>DASSWM010000210.1:0-5861 GCA_035704865.1 Agrococcus sp. | reverse complement strand
CGGGCTGCGCAGCACGATCATGGGCCAGGCCGGGCGCGCGGTACCGGTCGACGACCCGGCGGCGCCGGAGGGCGACCCCGCCGAGCCGGACGACGCATCCGCCTTGATCGACGCGATGCGGTCGAGCGCGTCGTCGAGCGCCGCGGCGAAGCGCTCGTGCGACGCCATCGGGTCCTCGTCGTCGGCGCCGACCGTGACGACGATCGGGTCGTGGCCGTAGCCGCGCATGAGCGCGACGAGCTCGTCCTCGGGGATGCGCGCGAGCAGGGTCGGGTTCGCGATCTTCCAGCCGTTGAGGTGCAGGATCGGCAGCACGACGCCGTCCGCGGCGGGGTTCAGCAGCTTGTTCGCGTGCCAGGAGCCCGCGAGCGGACCGGTCTCGGCCTCGCCGTCGCCGATCACGCACGCGACGAGCAGGTCGGGGTCGTCGAGCGCGGCGCCGTAGGCGTGCGCGAGCGAGTAGCCGAGCTCGCCGCCCTCGTTGATCGAGCCGGGCGTCTCGGGCGCCGCGTGGCTCGGGATGCCTCCGGGGAACGAGAACTGCCGGAAGAGTCGCTGCATGCCCTGCTCCGACTGCTCGATGTCGGGGAAGCGCTCGGAGTAGGTGCCCTCGAGCCACGCGCACGCGACGCCGCTCGGCCCGCCGTGGCCGGGGCCCATGACGAACAGCGTGCGCTGCTGGCGCTCGCGGATCGCGCGGTTCAGGTGCCCGTAGACGAAGTTGAGCCCAGGCGTCGTGCCCCAGTGGCCGAGCAGCCGCCGCTTGAGGTGCTCGCGCGCGAGCGGCTCGCGCAGCAGCGGGTTCGCGAGCAGGTAGATCTGCCCGATGCTGAGGTAGTTCGCCGCGCGCCACCACGCGTCGACCTGCGCGAGATCCGGGGCGGGGGCGCCGCTCGCTCGGCGCTGCCATGCAGTCGCGGTCATGCCTCCGAGCCTGACGACGGCCGCGTGGGGCGTCAAGGTGCGGATGCGTCCGGTGGCCCGCGCGGACGGCCTCCGCGGGTCGTGGCGCACGTCGCGCATGCGCTATGATCGTTGATCGTGCCTCGGCACGCCGCCTTAGCTCAGTCGGCAGAGCGATTCACTCGTAATGAATAGGTCCGGAGTTCGATTCTCCGAGGCGGCACCAGCGCGCAAGGCCCCGCAGTCGCGGGGCCTTCGTCGTTCGCGGCAGCAGACGACGAGCGCACGGCACGGGCCCGCGCCTATCCTGGCGCGATGAGCCCGGCACCCGTCATCCGCCCGTTCGCCGAGGCGGACCGCGCGGCGCTGCTCGCGCTCTTCGCGCGCGCCGGTGAAGGCGCGCCGGGCGGCGAGCTCTGGGGGCACGTGCCGTCGGTGCGCGACATCTACCTGACGGCCTACCTCGACCTCGAGCCGCGATCGGTGTTCGTCGCCGAGCTCGACGGTCGGCTCGTCGGCTACCTCGCCGGCTCTCTCGACAGCGCATCCTTCCCGAGCGAGCACGAGCGGCTGTCGCGCGCGATCCGCGAGCACCGGCTCTGGCTGCGGCCGAGCGCCATCCGCTTCTTCGCGCGCGAGCGGCTCTTCTCGACCGCCGCGCGGCTGCGCGGCGATCGGGCAGACCTCGGCGAGCTCGTCGACCCGCGATGGCCGGCGCACCTGCACATCGACGTCGCCGCCGAGGCGCGCGGCACCGGCGCCGCCCAGCAGCTCATGCGCCGCTGGCTCGCGCACGTCGACGATGCCGGGGTGCCGGGCTGCTACCTGCAGACGCTCGCCGAGAACACCCGGGCGGTCCGCTTCTTCGAGCGGATGGGGTTCCGTGCGCACGGCCCGCAGCCGGTCGTGCCCGGCGGCAGGCTCGATGGCCGGCCGCTCCACCAGGTCACGATGGTGCACCCTCCGGAGGCGGCCGCGTAGCCTGTGCGCATGAGCGCAGGCATCCTGATCGTCGACGTGCAGAACGACTTCACCGAGGGCGGCGCGCTGGGCACCGAGGGAGGCGCGGCGGCAGCCGCGGCCATCACCGAGCACCTGCGCACGCACCGCTACGACCTCGTCGCGGCGAGCCGCGACTGGCATGACGCCGAGGGCGACAACGGCGGCCACTTCGCGGCGGGCGAGCCCGACTTCGTCGACACCTGGCCCGTGCACTGCGTCGCGGGCACGCCGGGCGCCGACTACCACCCGGCGCTCGACGCGCTCGCGATCGACGTGCACATCAAGAAGGGGCAGGGCAAGCCCGCCTACTCCGCGTTCGAGGGCACGACCGAGGAGGGGGAGACGCTCGCCGAGGTGCTCGAGGAGCAGGGCATCGACCGGCTCGACGTCGTCGGCATCGCGACGGACCACTGCGTGAAGGCCTCTGCGCTCGACGCGGCGACGGCCGGGTTCGCGGTGCGCGTGATCGACGGGCTCACGAGCGCCGTCTCGCCGGCGACCAGGGCGACGGCGCTCGACGAGCTGCGCGACGCGGGCGTGGAGGTGGTCGCGACGGCGTGACCGTCACCGGTTGAACATGTAGACCAACTACATGTAGCCTGTCTGCATTGGCGTCGCCACGAGCGATCGCCATGTATGTAGCCGAACTTACAGATAGGCTGGCTAAGTGTCTCGCACTCGCTCCGATCGTCGCTCGACCACCACGTGGCTGCGCATCGTCATGCCCGCAGCGCTGCTGATCGCGTGGCTCGCGATCATGGCGGCGGGCGGCCCGCTCTTCGGGCGCATCTCCGAGGTCTCGACCAACGAGCAGACGAGCTTCCTGCCGGCCACCGCCGAGTCGACCCTCGTGCAGGAGCAGCTGGGGGAGTTCCTCGGCGACGACGAGACGCCCGCGGTCGTCATCGCGGCCGCCGACAGCGCGCTGACGGATGCGCAGACGGCCGAGATCGAGGCGCTCGGCGCCGAGCTGGCCGAGGTCGACGCCGTGCTGCAGGTCTCGCCCGCGATCCCGAGCGACGACGGACTGGCCGTGCAGCTCGTGGCGCTCCTGGACGCATCCGGCACCGCACCGGCGGTCGACGAGACCGTCGAGGAGCTGCGCGCGACGATCGCCGACGCCGACATCGCCGGCGTCGCGGTGAAGGTCACCGGCCCCGCCGGCTTCAGCGCCGACATCGTCAAGGCGTTCAGCGGCATCGACGGCATCCTGCTGCTCGTCGCGCTCGCTGCCGTCTTCGTCATCCTCATCCTCGTCTACCGCTCGCCGCTGCTGCCCGTGCTCGTGCTCGGCACGTCGGTCGCGGCGCTCAGCGGCGCGATCCTCGTCGTCTTCTCGCTCGCGCAGGCCGAGGTGCTGACGCTCAGCGGCCAGACGCAGGGCATCCTGTTCATCCTCGTCGTCGGCGCCGCGACCGACTACGGCCTGCTCTACACGGCCCGCTTCCGCGAGGCGCTCGGCGAGACCCGCAGCGCCTGGCAGGCGACGAAGCGCGCGATGCGCGGCGCGTTCGAGCCCATCGTCGCCTCCGGCGGCACCGTCATCGCGGGGCTGCTCTGCCTGCTGCTGAGCGACCTCGTCTCCAACCAGCAGCTCGGCCCGGTCGCCTCGATCGGCATCGTCGCCGCCATGGTCGCCGGGCTCACGCTGCTGCCCGCGCTGCTGCTCGCCTTCGGCAAGGTCGCGTTCTGGCCGCTCATGCCCACGCCCGAGCACCCGCGGCGCAAGCCCGAGGGCAAGGGCGTGTGGGCCGCGATCGCGAGCCTCGTGGGCGCCCGCGCCCGCGCCGTCTGGATCATCACCGCGCTCGTGCTCGGCGTCGGCGCCGTCGGCCTCACGCAGCTGCGCGCCGAGGGCGTGCCCGCGAGCGACTTCGTGGTCGGCGAGTCCGAGGCGCGCGACGGCCAGGCGATGCTGAGCGATCACTTCCCGGGCGGCTCCGGCACGCCTGCCTACATCGTCGTCGACGAGGGTCGGGCGGATGCGGTGGCCGACGCGGTCACGCGCGTGAACGGCGTCGCCGGGGTCGCGGTCACGAGCGCCGACTCGCCCTCCGGCACCATCCCGCACCCGGCGCCCGAGGGCGGCCCGCTCGCGGACGCATCCGCCACCGTCGTCGACGGCGCCGTGCTGCTGCAGGCGACCCTGACCGATGCGCCCGACTCGGATGCGGCGCAGGAGGTCGTGCGCGAGGTGCGCGACACCGTGCACGCGGTCGAGGGCGAGGCGCTCGTCGGCGGGCGCACGGCGGCGGCGATCGACACGAACGACGCCTCCGTGCGCGACCGCACGCTCATCATCCCGATCGTGCTGGCGGTGATCGCGCTCATCCTCATGCTGCTGCTGCGCTCGATCGTCGCGGCGCTGCTGCTGCTCGCGACGACCGTGCTCTCGTACGCGACCGCCCTCGGCGTCGGCGCCTGGATCCTCACCTGGATGGGCATCCCCGACATGGATCCCTCCGTGCCGCTGTTCGCGTTCGTGTTCCTCGTCGCGCTCGGGGTCGACTACAACATCTTCCTCATGACGCGGGTGCGCGAGGAGGTCGCCGAGCACGGCCACCGCGAAGGGGTGCTGCGCGGGCTGCGCGTCACGGGCGGCGTCATCACGTCGGCGGGCGTCGTGCTCGCGGCGACGTTCGCGGCGCTCGGCGTCATCCCGGTGCTGTTCCTGCTGCAGATCGCGATCATCGTCGCGCTCGGCGTGCTCATCGACACGACGCTCGTGCGCTCGCTGCTCGTGCCGGCGCTCGCGCTCGAGCTCGGGCCGAAGACGTGGTGGCCGTCGAAGCTGGCGCGCGGGCCGCGCTGACGCGCTCGGGGGAGCGCGCGGGGGCGGGTGATCCGCGCCCGGCGGCACACGCCGCGACGTAGGCTGGAGGCGTCGCGGCGGCCGGTCTGGCGCGGCGCGATCGCGATCGTATACGATCAAGCCCATCCCTCGACGAAGGAGTCCTCCATGAGTGTGACCACCGAGAGCCAGGTGCTCGATTCCGTCCACGGCCAGCTGTTCATCGGCGGCGAGTGGGTCGACGGCGAGCAGGGCACGATCGATGTGCGCGACCCCGCGACGGGCGAGGTCATCAAGCAGATCGCGAACGGCTCGGTCGAGGACGGCGTGCGCGCGCTCGACGCCGCCGTCGCGGCGCAGGAGGAGTGGGCGCGGACGCCCGCGCGCGTGCGCGGCGAGATCCTCCGCAAGGCGTTCGACCTGCTGCAGGAGCGCAAGGAGGAGTTCGCGCTCCTCATGACGATGGAGATGGGCAAGCCGCTCGCGGAGGCGCGCGGCGAGGTCGCCTACGGCGGCGAGTTCCTGCGCTGGTTCTCGGAGGAGGCCGTGCGCATCGACGGCCGCTACACGATGACTCCCGAGGGCACGGGCCAGATGATCATCACGCACCGCCCGGTCGGGCCGTGCTTCCTCATCACCCCGTGGAACTTCCCGCTCGCGATGGCCACACGCAAGCTCGGTCCCGCGCTCGCCGCCGGCTGCACCGCGGTCGTCAAGCCCGCGACCCTCACGCCGCTCACGACGCTCGCGCTCGTCGGGCTGCTCGAGGAGGCTGGCCTGCCGAAGGGCGTCGTGAACGTCATCACGACGAAGTCGACCGGCGCGCTCTCGGAGAAGCTGCTCGCCGACCACCGCCTGCGGAAGGTCTCCTTCACGGGCTCGACGCCCGTGGGCGTGCAGCTGCTGAAGCAGGCGGCCGACAACGTGCTGAAGGCCTCGATGGAGCTCGGCGGCAACGCGCCGTTCGTCGTGTTCGAGGATGCGGACCTCGACAAGGCGGTGGAGGGCGCGCTGCTGGCGAAGTTCCGCAACATCGGCCAGGCGTGCACCGCCGCCAACCGCTTCATCGTGCACGAGTCGGTCGCCGGGGAGTTCGGCAAGCGCGTCGCCGAGCGCGTGCAGGCCATGCGCGTCGGCCGCGGCACCGAAGACGGCATCGCCATCG
>DASSWM010000209.1:0-10199 GCA_035704865.1 Agrococcus sp. | reverse complement strand
GCGGCGCATCCGCCATCAAGGTGGTGCTGAACACGGAGGCCGGTCCAGGGCACGCGCCCAGCCCGGTGCCCGACGACGCGCTGCTGGCCGCCATCGCCGCCGAGGCGCATGCGGCCGGGCTGCTGCTCGCGGCGCACGTGCAGGGCGAGGGGCAGGCGGAGCGCGCGCTCGCGGCGGGCGTCGACGTGCTCGCGCACACCCCGTGGACCGAGCGGCTGCCCGACGACGTCATCCATGGCGCGGCCGCGAGCCAGACGTGGATCTCGACGCTCGCGATGCACGGCCGCGACGGCGACGAGCTCGCGTTCGCGCGCGCGACCGACAATCTCGCGCGCTTCGCCGCCGCCGGGGGAGCGGTCGCCTACGGCTCCGACCTCGGCAACGGCATCGCGCGCTTCGACCTCGACGCGAACGAGCTCGCGGCGCTGCGGCAGGCTGGCATCGAGGGCACGGCGCTCGTCGACGCGCTGCTGGCGGAGTGGCTGCTGCCGCCCGGCCCGACCGTGAGCTGCTTCCCATCCGGCGTCGACACCGACGCCGCCGTGCTCGAGGCGCTGCCGCGCTCGCAGCCGCTGCCCATCACCTGGTTCGCACAGGAGGACGCATGACCGACACCGCCGATCGCGCCGCCCGCGCCGCCGCCTCCAGCGACAGCGCCGCCCGACTCGACACCGCCCGTCGCGCCGCCGAGCTCGATGCCGCCGACCCGCTCGCCGCCCACACGGGCAGCTTCGTGCGCACGGGCGACGTCGTCGCCTACCTCGACGGCAACTCGCTCGGCCGCCCGCTCGCCGACCTGCCCGAGCGCTTCGACCGCTTCGTGCGGCGCAACTGGGGCGAGCGGCTCATCCGCAGCTGGGACGAGCAGTGGATGGAGCGGCCCTTCGCGCTCGGCGACCGCATCGGCGCGCTCGTCGGCGCCGCCGCCGGACAGGCGTTCATCGGCGACTCGACGACCGTGCTGCTCTACAAGCTCGTGCGGGCGGCCGTCGACGCGCAGGTCGCCGCCGACCCGCAGCGCCGCGAGATCGTCATCGACGACGACAACTTCCCGACCGACCGCTTCATCGTCGAGGGCGTCGCCGCCGAGCGCGGCATGACGATCCGCTGGATCGCCGCCGATCCCGCGAGCGGCGTCGCGCTCGAGCAGGTGCGCGAGGCGGTGAGCGAGCGCACGGCGCTCGTGCTGCTGAGCCACGTCGCCTACCGCTCCGGCTTCATCGCCGACATGGCCGGCATCACCGCCGCGGCGCACGAGGCCGGCGCGCTCGTGCTGTGGGACCTGTGCCACTCAGCGGGCGTCATCCTCACCGAGCTCGACGCGTGCGGCGTCGACCTCGCGGTCGGCTGCACCTACAAGTACCTGAACGGCGGGCCCGGCTCGCCCGCCTTCGGCTACGTCGCCGAGCGGCTGCACGGCAGGCTCGAGCAGCCCATCCAGGGCTGGATGGGCGCGGCCGACGTGTTCGGCATGGAGCGGCGCTACCGCGCGGCGCCCGACCTGCGCCGGTTCCTCAGCGGCACGCCGCCCGTGCTCGCGACCGTCGCGCTGGAGGGGATGCTCGAGCTCATCGAGCAGGTCGGCATGCCGGCCGTGCGCGAGAAGTCCGTCGCGCTCACCGACTTCGCCGAGGCGATGCTCGCCCAGCACGTGCTGCCGCACGGCGGCCGGCACCCCGCGGTGCTCGCGAGCCCGCCCGCGGGACCGACCCGGGGCAGCCACCTGACGGTCACGCATCCGTCGTTCCGCGAGGTCAACGCGCGGCTGTGGCAGCGGGGCGTCATCGGTGACTTCCGCGCGCCCGACGGCATCCGCATCGGGCTGTCGCCGCTGTCGACGACGTTCGCGGAGGTCGAGCTCGGCATCGCCGCGCTCGGGCGCGAGCTGCGGGCGGCGGGCCAGCCCGCCGGGTGATGCGAGGCGGGCTAGGCTCGTGGCGCGGGCCATCCCCGCACCGACCCACTCGCCGCCCACGAGGCGCCCGTACGGCAATGGAGCCCGCAATGACCGACGTCCCGTCCTACAAGCTCGACCCGGCCCCGCAGGGGGAGCGCAGCTACACCGGCCCGACGCGCATCGAGCGCGACTCGCTCGGCGAGCTGCCGGTGCCGGCCGACGCCTACTGGGGCATCCACACGGAGCGCGCGCTCATCAACTTCCCGATCACGGGCCGCTCCATCTCGGTCTACTCCGACCTCGTGAACGCGCTCGCGGTCGTGAAGCAGGCGTGCGCGCGCGCCAACAAGGAGATCGGCGTCCTCGACCCCGCCAAGGCCGACCTGATCGAGCAGATCTGCGTCCGCATCCGCGCTGGCGAGCTGCACGACCAGTTCAAGGTGGGCGTGATCCAGGGCGGCGCCGGCACGTCGACGAACATGAACACCAACGAGGTGATCGCGAACGCGGCCCTCGTCGAGCTCGGCCACGCCAAGGGCGAGTACGAGCACTTCCACCCGATCGACGACGTCAACCGCTCGCAGTCGACGAACGACACCTACCCGACCTCGATCAAGGTCGCGATGTCGTTCACCCTCCGGCGGCTGCTCGACGAGCTGCGCAGGCTGACGGATGCGCTCGACGCGAAGGCGGTCGAGTTCCGGGATGTGCTCAAGGTCGGCCGCACGCAGCTGCAGGACGCGGTGCCCATGACGCTCGGGCAGGAGTTCCGCGGCTTCGCCGTGACGCTGCGCGAGGACTACGACCGGCTCGAGGAGACCATCAAGCTGCTCAGCGAGGTCAACCTCGGCGCGACCGCGATCGGCACGGGCATCACCGCCGACCCGCGCTACGCCGAGGCCGCGAGCCGCCACCTCGCCGCCCTCACCGGCCTGCCGATCGTGACGGCGACCGACCTCATCGAGGCCACGAGCGACACGGGCGTGTTCATGACCGTCTCGGGCGCCCTCAAGCGCTGCGCCGTCAAGCTCTCGAAGATCTGCAACGACCTGCGGCTGCTCTCCTCCGGCCCGCAGGCGGGCCTGGGCGAGATCTCGCTGCCGGCCAAGGCCGCCGGGTCGTCGATCATGCCCGGCAAGGTCAACCCCGTCATCCCCGAGGTCGTGAACCAGGTCGCGTTCGCCGTCATCGGGTCGGATGCGACGGTCACCGCGGCGTCGGAGGCCGGGCAGCTGCAGCTGAACGCCTTCGAGCCCGTCATCACGCACCAGATCCTGCAGAGCCTGCACTGGATGACGCAGGCGTGCATGACGCTGCGCGTCAACTGCATCGACGGCATCGAGGCCAACCGCGAGCGGCTCGACCTCATGGTCGGCTCGTCGGTGGGCGTCGTGACGGCGCTCACGCCGTACCTCGGCTACGCCGACTCGGCGAAGCTCGCGCACGCGGCGCTCACGAGCCACAAGTCGATCGCCGACCTCGTGGTCGAGCACGGCCTGATGGAGCGCGAGCGGGTCGAGAAGCTGCTCGAGCCCGCGCGGCTGTCGGGCCTGCACCCGGTCACGCAGGCCATCCCGGTCATCGTGCCCGAGCAGCTGCCCGACGACGAGCGCCGCTGACGCTCGGTACGCTCCTCGGGTGAGTACCGCCGCGCCGCTGTCCCCGCTCGCCCGCAGGAGCGGCCCGAACGTCGGGCTGATCGCCGGCGTCGTCGGCATCGTCGCGCTCGGGCTCGCGTCGTTCGGCGTCATCCTCATCCTGGGCGGCGCGATCGGCAATCCGCTGCTCGTGGCGCTCGCGGGCGTCATGGCGCTGTTCCCGCTCGGGTTCGTCATCTGGGCGGTGCTCGCGATCGACCGCTGGGAGCCCGAGCCGCGCGTCGCGATGTGGTTCGCGGCGCTGTGGGGCGGCGTCGCCGCCGTGCTGCTGACGCTGTGGCTCAACGGCTTCGTGCTCGAGCCGCTCGTGGTGCCGTGGCTGCCCTCGCAGGACGCGTACGAGTTCTACGCCACCGTCATCCAGGCGCCCGTCACGGAGGAGCTGTGGAAGGCGATCCCGGTCGTCATCATGTTCCTGTTCTTCCGCAAGACCTTCGACGGCCCCGTCGACGGCGTGGTGTTCGCGGCGCTGTCGGCGGCGGGCTTCGCCTTCACCGAGAACATCCTCTACTTCGGCTCGTCGCTCAGCGAGTCGGGCGACGGCTCCTTCATCTTCTTCCTGCGCGGCATCATGAGCCCGCTCACGCACGCGATCTTCACGGCGGTCGGCATCGGGCTCGCGCTCGGCTTCACCGCGCGGCTGCGCTCGCGCTGGTGGATCCTGCTGACGTTCCCCGCGGGCCACCTCGTCTCGGCGCTGCTGCACGCGCTGTGGAACTCCGCGAGCTGGTGGGTGCCCGGCGGCACGATCGGCTTCTTCGTCTACTACCTCGTGGTGCAGGTGCCGCTGTGCATCATCGCCGCCGCGCTCGTGTGGCTCATGCTGCGGCAGGAGAAGAAGATCACGCGCGTGCGGCTGCACGACTACGGTCGCGCCGGCTGGTTCACGCACGAGGAGGTCGAGCGGCTCTCCTCCGGCGATGGCAGGGCGCTGCTCATGCAGTGGGCGCGCGGCCGCGGGCTGCGGAAGCCCATGCAGCGCTACATCCAGACGGCGACGAAGCTCGCGAACCTGCGCCAGCGCGCGCTCGTGGGCCGCGACAAGTCGCGCCACGTCGCCGACGAGGCGTCGCTGCTCGCGACGCTCATGCACCACCGGCGGGCGATGGCGACCGCCGCGATCGGGCAGCCGGTGCAGATGGCGCAGGGCATGCCGATCCCCGCGCAGGCGGGCGTGCGCGTGCAGCGCTTCGGTGACCTCCACGCGCTGTGGCCGCCGCGCCGCTGACGCGCGGATCCGCGCCGCTCGAGGGCGCCGGACCTGGTAGTCTTGGCCGGTTGCCGTGAATCGGCCGCGGAGAAAGAGCGCTCGTGCACTGGGCACGGGCACCGCGCTGCGAGGAGAGAGGGGTCTCATATGAGCCTGAACGCAGAGGTCAAGAAGGCCATCATCGAGGAGTACGCCACCCATGAGGGCGACACCGGGAGCCCCGAGGTGCAGATCGCGCTCATGTCGCGTCGCATCAAGGACCTCACGGAGCACCTGAAGGAGCACAAGCACGACCACCACTCGCGTCGTGGTCTGCTGCTGCTCGTCGGTCAGCGTCGCCGCCTGCTCGGCTACCTCCAGGATGTCGACATCGCCCGCTACCGCGCGCTCATCGAGCGCATCGGCCTGCGCCGCTAGCCTTCACGCCTTGTCGAAGGGCCGTCCCCGCGGGGGCGGCCCTTCGTCGTGCGCGCACCGCGCGCGCGGCTCGAGGCGGAGCGCGAGCGGTCTTCCGGGCGGATCCTGGGCGCGACTGGTAGTCTTCCCGAGGCCGCAGCAGTTCTTGGCGGCCATCGTGCATCCGCAGACGAGACCGAGAGGCTGGTCGTTGGTGGAGGATGCCGAAGCCGAGCTTCGACCTCGCCCACTGATGACCACCTCCTCGTCACGCCGATGCGCGATCATCGACAGCGCGCTCGCGCGCCCACGAGAGGAGTGACCCTATGGAGGGTCCCGAGATCACATTCGCCGAAGCCGTCATCGACAACGGCCGCTTCGGCACCCGCACCGTCCGCTTCGAGACCGGCCGCCTCGCGCAGCAGGCGCAGGGCGCGGCCGTCGCGTACATCGACGAGGAGACGATGCTGCTGAGCGCCACGAGCGTCTCGAAGCACCCGAAGGACCACTTCGACTTCTTCCCGCTCACGGTGGACGTCGAGGAGCGCATGTACGCCGCGGGCCGCATCCCCGGCTCGTTCTTCCGTCGCGAGGGCCGCCCCTCGACCGACGCCATCCTGACCTGCCGCCTCATCGACCGGCCGCTGCGCCCGTCGTTCGTGGAGGGCATCCGCAACGAGGTCCAGGTCGTCGTGACCGTGCTGGCGATCGAGCCGGACGAGATCTACGACTCGCTCGCGATCAACGCGGCATCGATGTCGACGCAGCTGAGCGGGCTGCCCTTCGACGGCCCCATCGGCGGTGTGCGCGTCGCGCTCATCGACGGCCAGTGGGTCGCGTTCCCGAAGCACTCGCAGCTCGAGCAGGCCGTGTTCAACATGGTCGTCGCCGGCCGCGTGGTCACCGACGCCGCAGGCGTCGAGGATGTCGCGATCATGATGGTCGAGGCCGAGGCCACCGACAACTCGTGGGAGCTCATCGAGGGCGGCGCCATCAAGCCGACCGAGGAGATCGTCGCGCAGGGACTCGAGGCGTCGAAGCCCTTCATCAAGCAGCTCGTCGCCGCACAGGCGGAGGTCGCCAAGACCGCCGCCAAGGAGACGCAGGAGTACCCGCTCTTCCCGCCCTACTCCGAGGCAGCCCTCGAGGCCGTCCGCGGCATCGCCAAGGACCGCCTGGCCGAGGTCTACCGCATCGCCGGCAAGCTCGAGCGCAACGCCGCCGACGACCAGCTCAAGGAGCAGGTCAAGCAGGAGATCAACGAGCGCATCGAGCGCGGCGAGCTCGAGCCCGCCGTCGCGGCGGACGTCTCCGGCGCCTACAAGGCCGTGACGAAGGAGGTCGTCCGCGGACGCATCCTCGCCGACGGCGTGCGCATGGACGGCCGCGGCCTCGCCGACATCCGTCCGCTCGACGCCGAGGTGGCGGTCGTGCCGCGCGTGCACGGCTCCGCGATCTTCCAGCGCGGCGAGACCCAGATCATGGGCATCACGACGCTCAACATGCTCAAGCTCGAGCAGCAGATCGACTCGCTCAGCCCTGTCACGTCGAAGCGCTACATGCACAACTACAACTTCCCGCCGTACTCGACGGGCGAGACGGGCCGCGTCGGCAGCCCGAAGCGCCGCGAGATCGGTCACGGCGCCCTGGCCGAGCGTGCGCTCATGCCGGTGCTGCCGAGCCGGGAGGACTTCCCGTACGCGATCCGCCAGGTCTCGGAGGCGCTGGGCTCGAACGGCTCGACGTCGATGGGCTCGGTCTGCGCCTCGACGCTCGCGCTGCTCAACGCCGGTGTGCCCCTCAAGGCGCCGGTCGCGGGCATCGCGATGGGCCTCGTGAGCGACACGGTCGACGGTGAGACCCGCTACGCGGCGCTCACCGACATCCTGGGCGCCGAGGACGCGCTCGGCGACATGGACTTCAAGGTCGCCGGCACGCCGGAGTACATCACGGCCATCCAGCTCGACACGAAGCTCTCGGGCCTGCCGGCCTCGGTGCTCACGGGTGCGCTGACGCAGGCGAAGGAGGCGCGCACGAAGATCCTCGAGGTCCTCAACGCCGCCATCGACGCCCCCGACGAGATGGCGCCCACGGCGCCGCGCGTCATCAGCGTGCAGATCCCGGTCGACAAGATCGGCGAGCTCATCGGCCCCAAGGGCAAGACGATCAACCAGATCCAGGACGACACCGGCGCCCAGATCTCGATCGAGGACAACGGCACCGTCTACATCGGCGCCGTCGACGGTCCCTCGGCGGAGGCCGCCCGCTCGGCGGTCAACGCGATCGCCAACCCCTCGAACCCCGAGGTGGGCGAGCGCTTCCTCGGCACGGTCGTGAAGATCGCGTCGTTCGGCGCGTTCGTCTCGCTCATGCCGGGCCGCGACGGCCTGCTGCACGTCACGGCCATGCGCGCCCTGAACGACGGCAAGCGCATCGAGTCCGTCGAGGACGTCGTCTCGGTGGGTCAGAAGATCCAGGTCGAGATCACGAAGATCGACGACCGCGGCAAGCTCTCCCTCGACGTCGTCGACGAGAGCGCGCCGGCCGCCGACGCCGAGGCTCCGGCCGAGGCCGCCCCGGCCGAGTAGCGCACGACGCACGATGCCCCCACCCTGCCGGGTGGGGGCATCCGTCGTCTGCGCTCGCTTCGGTAGAATCGCCGGATGCCTGCCGTCGCCCTGCCCCTCGAGGCACCCGAGATCGTCGTCAACGCAGCCGGGGGAGCGGTGGTGCGCAGGAGCGTGCTGCCCAGCGGCGTGCGCGTGCTCACCGAGCAGGTGCCCGGCGCCATGAGCGCCTCGGTCGGCTTCTGGGTGCCGGTCGGCTCGCGCGACGAGCGCGACGACGCGCTGGGCGCGACGCACTTCCTCGAGCACCTGCTGTTCAAGGGCACCCGCACGCGCTCGGCGTTCGACATCGCGGTCGCGTTCGACGAGGTCGGCGGCGAGCACAACGCGCTCACCGCGAAGGAGCACACCTGCTACTACGCGAAGGTGCGCGACCGGGATCTGGGCATGGCCGTCGACGTGCTCGCCGACATGGTGACCTCCTCGCTGCTCGACCCCGATGAGTTCGAGCGCGAGCGCGACGTCATCCTCGAGGAGCTCGCGATGGCCGACGACGACCCCGGCGACGTCGCGGGCGAGCGGCTGAGCGAGCTCGTGCACGGGCTCGTCGCGCCGCTGGGCAGGCCCATCGGCGGCACCCCCGAGTCGATCCGCGCCGTCTCGCGCGACCGCGTCGCCGAGCACTACCGCGAGCACTACGACGCGGGCGACCTCGTCGTGACCGTCGCGGGTGCCGTCGACCACGACACGGTCGTCGAGCAGCTGCACGAGGCCCTCAGCCGCTACGGCTGGGCGCTCGGCGACGCGAAGCCCAAGGGCCGCCGCGACGGCGCTCTGCAGCCCTACACCGGCGGCGGGCTGACGGCCGTGCGCCGACCGCTCGAGCAGGTGAGCCTCATCGTCGGCACGCCCGGCCTCACCGCGACCGACCCGCGCCGCAGCACGATGGCCGTGCTCAACGCCGTGCTCGGCGCCGGCATGTCGTCGCGGCTGTTCCAGGAGATCCGCGAGAAGCGCGGGCTCGCCTACTCGGTCTACTCGTTCGCCTCCGGCTATGCGGATGCGGGACTCATGGGGATGGCGGCGGCCTGCGCCCCGCGAAAGACGCTCGAGGTCGCGGGCCTCATGATCGACGAGCTCGAGCGGCTCGCCGACGGCGCGAGCGAGGAGGAGCTCGAGCGCGCGAAAGGCCAGCTCGCCGGCGGCTCGGCGCTCGCGCGCGAGGAGAGCGACACGCGCATGGCGCGGCTCGGCCGGGCCGAGCTGACGCTCGGGGAGTTCCTCGACATCGACGCGACGCTCGAGCGCATCGAGCGCGTCACCGACGCCGACGTGCGGCAGCTGGCGGCCGAGCTCTCGGGCGGACCGCGCTCGATCGCGGCCGTCGGCCAGGTGCCGGAAGGGCTCGAGCGGCTCGTCGCGTCACCCGAGCGGGGTACGGTGGAGGCAGCGGTCCCAGCCGCTCGATAGGCCCGGACGGCGCGCTCGCGCGCGCTCCGGCACAGCACGAACACGACACGACACGGGGCGCAACGGCGCGCCCATGCGGAGGAACCATGGCGCACCTGCTCTACCTGGTCCGACACGGAGAGCAGCTCGACGCGGAGCACGGCGTCGACGACGGCAGGCTCTCCGCGCGCGGCGTGCGGCAGGCGCAGGCGATCGCGCAGCGGCTCTCGGGCGTGCACTTCGACCACGCGTGGACGTCGCCGCTGCAGCGCGCGACCGAGACGGCCTCGATCATGCAGCAGCGGCTCACGGCCGTCGAGTTCGAGAAGTCGTCGCTGCTGCTCGACTGCATCCCCTCCGGGCTCGAGCCGGACACGCCCGTCGGCTTCCACCGCTTCCTCGAGAGCGTGCGCCCGGCCGAGGCCGAGGCGGGCGCCGCGCAGATGCACGACGCGGGCCAGCAGTGGCTGCGGCCCTCGCGCGGCGACGTCAACGAGCTGCTCGTGACCCACAACTTCGTCATCGGCTGGTTCGTGCGCGAGGTCATGCAGTCGCCGGCGTGGCAGTGGATGAGCCTCAACCAGGCCAACTGCGGCCTCACGATCATCCGCCGGCGCACCGGCAAGCCGCCGCAGCTCGTCGTCCACAACGACCTGGGCCACCTGCCCGCCGAGGACCGCACGGGTCTGCCCATGCCGCAGCCCTACTAGCCCGTCCCGTTCGTCGAGCAGGCCCGCGCGCTCGTGATCAGTCGACGCGCTTGAGGAACCAGTTCGTCGCGTTGGGGTTGTCGTTGTAGGCGGGCACGGATGCGTAGCCGCGGCTCGTGTAGAGCGCGTTCGCCGCCGTGAGCGAGCTGTTCGTGTCGAGCACGACCTCCGTCGCGCCCAGCTCGACGGCGCGGCGCTCGAGCGCCGCCAGCAGCGCCGCGCCGGTGCCGCGGCCGCGTCCGGCGGGCGCGACGTAGAGGTGCTTCACCTCGAAGCGGTGCGGCGCCAGCCGGCGCAGCGCGCCGCAGCCGA
>DASSWM010000208.1:0-8963 GCA_035704865.1 Agrococcus sp. | reverse complement strand
GAGGACCGTCGCGGTGGCACCGCGGCCCTTGTCCAGGTTGGCCTCGATCGCGACGCCACGGGCATCCCGGTCGGGGTTGGCCCGCATGTCGAGCGCGGCGTCCGCGGTGAGCAGGACCGCCTCGAGCAGGGTGTCGATCTTGCCGGCGGCGATGACCTGGTCGAGGTCCTCGAGGCTGATCCGCTTGCGGGCCTTGGCCAGGCTCGCCTGACGGTCGGCCGCCTCACGCTTCTCGGCGATCTGGCGCGCGGTGCGGTCGTCGGGGGCGACGACGAAGGTGTCACCGGCCCGCGGGACCGTGGAGAGGCCGAGCACCTGGACCGGACGCGACGGGAGCGCCTCCGGGACCTGGTTGCCGTGCTCGTCGAGCATCGCCCGGACGCGGCCGTGCGAGGAGCCGGCGACGATGGCGTCACCGACGCGCAGCGTCCCCGACTGGATGAGCACGGTCGCCGTGGCGCCGCGACCCTTGTCGAGGTTGGCCTCGATCGCGATGCCGCGGGCGTCGCGCTCGGGGTTGGCCCGCAGGTCGAGCGCCGCGTCGGCCGTGAGCAGCACGGCCTCGAGGAGCTCCTCGATGCCGGTGCGCGCGAGCGCCGAGACGTCGACGAACATCGTGTCGCCGCCGTACTCCTCGGTGACGAGGCCGTACTCGGTGAGCTGCTGACGCACCTTCGCCGGGTTGGCGTCGGGCTTGTCGACCTTGTTGACCGCGACCACGATCGGCACGCCTGCGGCCTGCGCGTGGTTCAGCGCCTCGACCGTCTGCGGCATGATGCCGTCGTCGGCCGCGACCACGAGGATCGCGATGTCCGTCACCTGCGCACCGCGGGCACGCATGGCGGTGAACGCCTCGTGGCCCGGGGTGTCGATGAACGTGATCGAGCGGTCCTCGCCGTCGTGCTCCTGCCACACCTGGTAGGCGCCGATGTGCTGCGTGATGCCGCCGGCCTCGCCCTCGATGACGTTGGCGCCGCGGATCGCGTCGAGCAGTCGCGTCTTGCCGTGGTCGACGTGACCCATGACCGTGACGACCGGCGAGCGGTACTCGAGGTCCTCGTCGGTCTCGTCCTCGAGCTCCTGCTCCAGGTCGAGGCCGAAGCCCTCGAGGAGCTCCTTGTCCTCGTCCTCGGGGCTGACGATCTGGATGCGGTAGCCGAGCTCCTCGCCGAGGATCTCGAACGTCGAGGCGTCGAGCGACTCCGTCGCCGTCGCCATCTCGCCGAGGTGGAACAGCACGGTCACGAGGTCAGCGGGGCTCGCGTCGATCTTCTCGGCGAAGTCGGCGATCGATGCGCCGCGGCGCATGCGGATGACGGTCGTGCCGTCGCCGCGACGGATCTTGACGCCGCCGACCGACGGAGCCTCCCGCATCTCGAACTCGAGCCGCTTCGTGCGCTTCGACTTGCGCGAGCGCGCCTTGCCGCCGCCCTTGCCGAACGCGCCGGCGGTGCCGCCGCGACCGCGACCGCCGCCGCGACCCGCGAACGCGGGACCGCCGCGACCGGGGGCGCCACGGCTGGGCGCGCCCTGACCGGGACGCTGGAAGCCGCCGCCCGCGCCGCCGGGACGGCCTGCGCCGCCGCCGCGCGGAGCGCCGGGCCGCGGCGAGCCGGGCCGGGGAGCACCCGGGCGGGGCGCACCGGGGCGAGGAGCCACGGGACGCGGGCCGCCGGGGCCCTGCTTGCTGGTGAACGGGTTGTTGCCGCCGCGCGGGCGGCCCATGCCCTGGCTGGAGGCGAACGGGTTGTTGCCGGGCCGGGGCGCGCCGGGGCGCGCCATCGGGCGCGGGATGGCGTTGGGGGTCGGCGAGGCCGAGGCGTCGCCGCCGGGCTGCTGCGGCGTCGCGGGCGTCTCGGCTGCGGGCGCAGGCGCGGGCGCCGGAGCCGCCATCGACGCGGGCATCGCGGGGACGGCCTTCGTCGAGGGGGCCGCTTCGGCCTCAGGCTGCGCCTTGGGGGCGGCTGCCGGCTTGGCGCTCGCGGGCGCCTGCTTCGACGGGGCCTTGGCGGGCGCCTTGCCGGCGTCCTTCTTCTCGGCCGCGGCACCGCCGAGGCCCTCCGCCTCGAGGGCGGCCTTGAGCTTGCGAGCCACCGGGGGTGCGACCGCCGAGGCGGGTCCCTTGACGAACTCGCCCATCTCCTTGAGCTTGGCCATGGCGACCTTGCTCTCGACGCCGACTTCGGCGGCGATCTCGTGAACGCGTGGGTTTGCCACTTCTCTCCTGTCCTGGGTCCGCCCAGGACAGGGCGGACGTCAATTGCTGACGGGTCTCATCTCGAGCCGCTCATCAGTTGTCCATGTGCCGTTCATTCCTTCGGTCGGGGCTCAGGTCGAGCCCGTCCTGTGCCCACCGTGCGATGGGCGAGGTATCCAGGTGCTTCTGCCGCAGTGCCCGCGGGATCGCGCGCAGCGCGCGTTCCGCGCACTGCTGCGTCGGATGCACCCATGCGCCTCGGCCGGGAAGCCGCCGATCGAGATCGACGACCGCCTCACCGCCCTGCGCAGCGATCCGCACCAGGTGGGCGGGTTCAGTGCGCGCGCGACAGCCAAGACACGTACGGATGGGATCCAGCATAACAGGCGACACGCCCGGCCCGCAGTGGTCGAGTCGTGCGTGCGGCTCGCGGCCGCGCGCCCCTCGACCGGGAAGGGCCGCGCTCACTCCTCCATGACGGAGTCGGGCTGGATGTCGATCTTCGCGCCCGTCAGCTTCGCGGCGAGGCGCGCGTTCTGCCCCTCGCGGCCGATCGCGAGCGAGAGCTGGAAGTCGGGCACGAGCGCCCGGACGGCCTTGGTCTTCACGTCGAGCATGAACGCATCCGACACCCGTGCGGGGCTCAGGGCGCTCGCGACGAACGCCGGCAGGTCCTCCGAGAAGTCGACGATGTCGATCTTCTCCTCGCCCAGCTCGGCCTGCACGGCGCGCACGCGCGCGCCGAGCTCGCCGATGCACGCGCCCTTGGCGTTGATGCCCTCCTGCGTCGCGCGCACCGCGATCTTCGAGCGGTGGCCGGCCTCGCGGGCGATCGCGACGATCTCGACAGCACCAGAGGCGATCTCGGGCACCTCGAGCGCGAAGAGCCGGCGGACGAGCGACGGGTGCGTGCGGCTCACGGTGACCTGCGGGCCGCGCTGGCCGCGCTCGACCTTCGTGATGTAGACGCGCATGCGCTGGCCGTGGCGGTACTCCTCGCCCGGCACCTGCTCCTCGGGGGGCAGCAGCGCCTCCATGTCGTCGCCGAGCTTCACGTGCACCATGCGCGGGTTGGTCCCCTGCTGCACGATGCCGGCGATGATGTCGCCCTCGCGGTCCTTGTAGGCGCCCAGCACCGTCTCGTCGCTCTTGTCGCGCAGCGCCTGGAAGATGACCTGCTTCGCGGCGGTCGCGGCGATGCGGCTGAAGTCGTCGGTGGTCGCGACGGACTCGCCGATGCGGTTGCCGTCCTCGTCGAGCTCGGGCTCGTAGAGCGTCACCTCGCCCGTCTTGCGGTCCACCTCGACGCGCGGCTGGGGCTCGGTCGGGTCGTGCTTCTCGCCGGAGCGCACGTGCGCCTGCAGGATCGCCTGCTCGATGATGCGGATGAGGTCGTCCTGGGAGATCTCCCGCTCGCGCTCGACGGTCTTCAGCACGGTCAGATCGATCTTCACTTGTGGGCTCCTTGTTCTGCGTCACGTTCGGCGACGAATGCCGACCGGTCAGTCTACAGCGATCGGCGGCGCTAGTGTGTTCCCCCGTGGAAGCTCTCGATGCCCTGATCGTGACCGCTGGCGACTTCTGGTGGACGTGGGTGGTGCTCCCGGTCCTCGCCGTGCTTGGCGTCTACTTCACCATCCGCTCGGGTGTGGTGCAGCTGCGCCTGCTGCCGGCGATGTTCCGCGTGCTGGCCGACAAGACGCCCAAGGCGCGCGACGGCAGCGCTCAGTCCGTCTCCTCCTTCCAGGCGTTCACGATCTCCGCGGCGAGCCGCGTCGGCGTCGGCAACATCGCCGGCGTCGCGACCGCGATCGCCATCGGCGGCCCCGGCGCGGTGTTCTGGATGTGGACGATGGCCTTCGTCGGCGGCGCCTCGTCGTTCATCGAGTCGACCCTCGCCCAGCTCTACAAGCACCGCGACGCGGACGGCTTCCGCGGCGGCCCGGCCTACTACATGCAGCGCGGCCTCGGGATGCGGTGGATGGGCGTGCTGTTCGCCGTCATCCTCATCGTCGTGTTCCCCTTCGCGTTCTCGTCGCTGCAGGCCAACACGATCGTCGCGACGGTCTCCTCCACCATCGGCACCGAGACGGCATGGCTGCCCTGGGTGATCGGCATCGTCGTCGCGGCGCTGACGGCGCTCGTCGTCTTCGGCGGCCTGCGCCGCATCGCGAAGGTCACCGAGTCGCTCGTGCCGGCGATGGCGCTGCTGTACCTGCTGCTCGGCCTCATCATCGTCGCGATCAACATCACCGAGGTGCCGCGGGTGATCGGCGAGATCTACGCGGGGGCGTTCGGCTTCCAGCAGGTCGCGGGCGGCGCGATCGGCACGATCCTCATGCAGGGCGTCAAGCGCGGCATGTTCTCGAACGAGGCCGGCCTCGGCTCGGCGCCGAACGCGGGCGCGTCCGCCGCCGTCACCCACCCGGCGAAGCAGGGCCTCGTGCAGACGCTCGGCGTCTACTTCGACACCTTCCTGGTGTGCTCGATCACGGCGTTCATCATCCTGGTGTCGACGCCGGACCTCACGGGCGCCGAGGGCGGCATCGGCCTCACCTTCACCGCGCTGACCGGCGAGCTGGGCGCGTGGGCCGGCATCGCGCTGTCGGTCATCATCTTCCTGCTGGCGTTCTCGTCGATCATCGGCAACTACTACTACGGCGAGTCGAACATCGAGTTCATCACCGAGAGCCGCACAGCGCTCACGGTCTACCGCGTACTCGCCGTCGTCGCCGTGCTCGCCGGCTCGGTCATCGCGACGGCGACGATCTGGAGCACCGCCGACCTGCTGATGGGGCTCATGGCCATCGTCAACCTCGTGGCCATCGCGCTGCTGTCGCGGGTCGCCTTCAAGCTGCTGCGCAACTACGACGAGCAGCGGCGCGCGGGCAAGGACCCGGTGTTCACGCGCGACATGCTGCCGGAGCTGCGCGGCGTCGAGGTGTGGGAGGACGTCGAGTCGGTCACCGGTCAGTGGCGGGCCGTCGACCCGGACGGCGTCGAGCAGCGGGCCTGAGCCGGCCGCTCAGCGGACGCGAGCCAGCGGACGCGAGTCAGCGTCAGCGGGCTCGGCCGGCATGAGCCCGCGGGCTCAGCGACCCAGCGCGGCCTCGAGCCCCGCGAGCTCGGCACGCTGCCGCTCCCCCGTGGCGCGTTCCCACACCTCGACGACGCCGTCAGCGGCGTCGCGGCCGACCACCACGACCTGCGGCACGCCGATGAGCTCGGCGTCGCCGAACTTCACGCCCGGCGAGACCTTCGGCCGGTCGTCGTAGAGCACCTCGAGCCCGCGCGCCTCGAGCCCGGCGACGACCTCCTCGGCGATGGCGAACACGGATGCGTCACGGCCGGTGGCCACGACGTGGACGTCGAAGGGGGCCACCTCCCGCGGCCACACGAGGCCCTTCTCGTCGCGCGAGATCTCCGCGATCGCCGCGAGGTTGCGCGTGATGCCGATGCCGTAGGAGCCCATCGTGACGGTGACGAGCTTGCCGTGCTCGTCGAGCACCTTGAGCCCGAGCGCGTCCGCGAACTTGCGGCCGAGCTGGAAGATGTGGCCGACCTCCATGCCGCGCTCGAGCGTGACGGGGCCCGACCCGTCCGGTGCCGGGTCGCCTTCGCGCACGTCGGCCGCCTCGACCCAGCCGTCGCCGGCGAAGTCGCGACCGGCGACGAGTCCGAAGACGTGCCTGCCGGGCTCGTTCGCACCGGTGATCCAGCTCGTGCCGTCGACGACGCGCTTGTCGAGCAGGTAGCGGATGCCCGTGGCCGACTCCTCGCCCAGCACGGCGCCCGAGGGCGACCACGGGCCGATGTAGCCCTTCACGAGGCCCGGGTTGGCCGCGAAGTCGGCCTCGTCCGCCGGCGTGACCTCCGCCGGCTGGAAGGCGACCTCGACGCGCTTGTCGTCGATGCCGCGGTCGCCGGGCACGGCGACGATCACGAGCTCGCGGCTGCCGTCGGGGTGCGTCAGGCGCAGCACGACGTTCTTGAGCGTGTCGGCGGCCGTCCAGGCGCGGCCGTCCTCGCGCGGGAAGCGCGCGTTGGCGTCGGCGACGAGCGTCTCGATCGTGGGCGTGTCCGGCGTCTCCCGCACCACCGCATCCGCTTGCCCCTCGATCGGCAGCGGCTCGGGCGCGATCGTCTGGAACTTCTCGACGTTGGCCGCGTAGCCGCCGGCCGAGCGCACGATCGTGTCCTCGCCGACGGGCGTGGGGTGCAGGAACTCCTCCGACTTCGAGCCGCCCATCGCGCCCGCGTCGGCGTCGACCATCACGGTCTCGAGGCCCAGGCGCCGGAAGATGCGCTCGTAGGCCTCGCGCTGCCGCTGGTAGCTCGCCTCGAGGCCCGCGTCGTCGACGTCGAACGAGTAGGCGTCCTTCATCGTGAACTCGCGGGCGCGCAGCAGGCCGGCGCGCGGCCGCGCCTCGTCGCGGTACTTGTCCTGGATCTGGAAGATCGTGAGCGGCAGCGACTTGTAGCTCGAGACGAGATCCTGCACGAGCAGCGTGAAGACCTCCTCGTGCGTGGGCGCGAGCAGGTGGTCGGCGCCCTTGCGGTCTTGCAGGCGGAAGATGTTGTCGCCGTACTCGGTCCAGCGGCCCGAGCGCTCGTAGGGCTCGCGCGGCAGCAGGCCCGGGAAGAGCACCTCCTGCGCTCCTGCGGCCTCCATCTCCTCGCGCACGATGCGCTCGATGTTGCGGCGCACGCGCAGCCCCAGCGGCAGCCACGAGTAGAGGCCGGCGCCGGCGCGGCGGATGTAGCCGGCGCGCAGCAGCAGGCGGTGGCTCGCGACCTCGGCCTCGGCCGGGTCCTCGCGCAGGGTGGTGAAGAAGAGCTGGGAGAGGCGGATCACCCTTGCGATTCTAGGTGGATGCCCCGGCTCGGCCCGTCACCAGGGCCGGTCGACGTCGGGGCCGCCGGGCTCGCCGCCGCCGCCCTCGTCGTACTGGTCCTGCTGCTGCTGCTGCTCCTGCGCGTCCTGGTTCTGCTCCTCGAGCTGCTCCTCGGGCGTCTGCGGCTCCCCCTCGCCCTCACCCTCTCCCTCGCCTTCGCCCTCGCCCTCGCCGTCGTTCGACGACGCATCCTCGATCTTCTCCTCGATGCGCGGCACGGCGGCCTCGAACTGCTCGGCGGTGTCGGCCTCGCCAGGGCGGGGCTCGTCGAAGCAGCCCTCGGGCTGCGCCTCGATGAGCGCGAGCGCCTCGCCGTAGAAGCCGTTCGCGGCCTGCGTGTCGGCCGCCTCGCGGGCCGCGTCGCCCTGCTTCTCGACCGCGGTCACGAGCGACGCGACGATGACGCAGTGCTCGTGCAGCTGCGCGGGCGTCGCGGGCTCGCCGTGCAGCGCCAGCGCCTCCTCGAGCTTCGCGCGGCCCTCGTCGAGCGTGCCGGCCATCGTGAGGTTGACGCCGACCGCGAAGGGGGCCTTCCACGGCTCGGTCCAGTTCCAGGTCTCGAGCCCGCGCGCGGCGTCGGCGCCCTGCGCGTACGCGCGCGACTCGAAGCGGTCGATGGAGGTCTGCGAGAGCACGTTGACGCTGATGAGCTTCGTCGCGAGCACGAGGGCGACGATCGCGATGGGGATGAGCCCGAGCATGAGCCACCAGCGCAGCGTGCGGCGCTGGTCGTCGGTGAGCACCCGGCGGGTGCGGCGCGGGCGCGTCATCGCGCCGCCTCCGTCGGCGATCGGCCGGGACCGGGCAGGATGCCGCGCGTCGTGCGCAGCGAGCGGGCGAGGCTGAAGCCCTCCCACGCGAGCAGCAGCGCGATGGGGATGCCGAGCACCCACGCGACCTCGAGGCGCGCCTCCTCGGTGCGGTCGAGGTTCGCCTCGCCGTCGAGCGCGGCCATGGGTCCGAGCGCGTCCTCGATCGGCAGGCCGGGCGCGCGGTGCAGGTAGCTGATGCCGAGCTGGTCGGCGATGCTGCGCAGCTGGCCCTCGTCGATGCGGCTGATGGCGTCGCCGCCCGCGGGGTCCTGCAGGTACTGCTGCTGCTCTGCGGGGTCGAAGCTCGACACGCGCATGCGGCCGCCGGCCTCGGTGCCGTAGCCGAGCACCATGCCGCGGTCGACGAGCCCGGCGAGATCGCCGAACGACTGCGGCGGCTGCTCGGCGGTGTGCTCGCCGTCGCCGAGGTAGAACACGACCGCGGGGCTCGTCGGGTCCTCGGCCTCGCTGCGCTCGAGCTCGGTGCGCAGCAGGTCGTGCGCCACGGCGACCGAGGTGCCGCGCGACTGCTGCGCGATCTCGGGCTTGAGCGCGCGCACCATCTCGATCACGGCCGAGCCGTCATCGGTGAGCGGCACGCGCAGGCTCGCCTGCGAGTCGAAGGAGATGACCGAGATGTCGGCGCCCGCGAACGACCGGGCGATCTCGACCACATCCGCCTGCATGCCCGTCAGGCGGGGCTCGCCGCCCCAGTCCTCGGCCGCGACCGACTGGGACGTGTCGATCATCACGAACACGCGCGCCTGGATCGAGGCCGTCGGCACCTCGCCGCCGGGCAGCGCGGGCCGGAAGGCCATCGCGACCGCGAGCAGCACGAGCAGCGCGCGACGGATCCAGGCGAGCCTGCGCCCGCGCGCGACGGCCAGTTGCCACGCGCACAGCCCGAGGGCGAGCGCCCCGACCACGATGACGACGATCGGGAGCGTGGGGTGGAAGGTGAGCATCACAGGCGCACCCTCGCAGCGATGGCGCACACGGCGGCGACCACGACCAGCACGATCAGCGGCAGAGCGCCCGGCCGGTCGACCACCTGGATCT
>DASSWM010000207.1:0-2574 GCA_035704865.1 Agrococcus sp. | reverse complement strand
GCCGCGCTCGCGACCGTGACGATGCGGCCGCGGCCCTCGTCGCGCATCGCGGGCAGCAGCGCGCGCGTGGCGAGGATGGGCGCGATCGCGTTGACGCGCATCGTGCGCTCGATCTGCGCCGCGGTGAGCTCGGTGAGCGGCCTGCCGGAGACGACGCCGGCGTTGTTGACCAGCACGTCGACGGGGCCGAGCATGAGCGTCTCGGCCGCGGCGAGCTCGATCGCGTCGGCGTCGGCGAGGTCGACGACCACGACCGAGCCGCGCCCGCCCGTCGCGCCGGCCTCGCGCGCGACGGCGCGCGCCGCGGCCTCGTCGCGATCCCAGATGACGACGTGCGCGCCCTTGCGCGCGGCACCGATGGCGACGAGCCGGCCGATGCCGCTGCCGCCGCCCGTGATCACGATCGTCGTGTCGGCGCCGATGCGCGTGGTGACGCCGCGGTCAGAGCTGCTGCGCATCCGTCTCCCCTTCCAGCACAGCCTCGATGATGCCCGGTCTCGCCTGCGAGAGCGCCCGGCGCAGCCCGGCGCGGTCGGTCACGCGCTCGTGCGGCCAGCCGTAGGCGGCGGCGAGGTGCGCGAGGTCGATGTCGTGCGGGGTGCGCTGCACGCGCTCGAAGTCGCCGGGGTCGGCGCTGCCTGCCACTTCGAGCAGGTCGAACAGGCTGCCGCCGCGGTCGTTGCCGACGATGATCTGCAGCCGCGGCCGCTCCTCCCCCGGCGGCACGTGCAGCCCGCCCGCGTCGTGCAGCAGCGCGAGGTCGCCGATCAGCAGCCGGGTGAGGCCGGGGGCGCCCGAGCGCTCGTGCGCGATGGCGATGCCGGATGCGGTGCTGACGGTGCCGTCGATGCCCGCGAGTCCGCGGTTGGCGCGGGCCGTCACCGCCTTGGGGCCAGCGAAGGCGTCCAGCTCGCGGATCAGGCGGCTGGCCGCCACGACGAGCCGGTCGTGCGGCCACGTGCGATCCCACACCTGCGTCACGAGCTCGCGCCGCGTGATGGCCGTGCGCCCCTCGGCGAGCTCGGCGCGCGCGTAGGCCGAGCGCGACAGCGCCGAGTCGGGCGCTCGCTCGGCGTCGCGCTCGGCGGCGAGCGCGCGGCCGGCGGCGACCCAGCGGTCGATCCAGGTGCGGCCGATCTCGCTGCTGCCGGCGCCCAGCAGGTCGGCCTCGTCGGCCTCCTCGACCTGGATGCGGCCGCTCAGCACGCTCGTGACGCCCGTGCCGCGCACGTTGTCCTGCCCGGCACGGCCGATCGCGACGACCTCGACGTCGGGGCGGCGGATGAGCGCGGTCACCGAGCGGGCGAGCGTCGGGTGGCCGACGACCACGACGCGTCGCACGGCATCCGCGAGCTGCGGGATGACGTCGCGCCCGTGCGGCACGAGCACGGGCCCGAAGCGCGCGCCCGAGGTGGGCTCGGCGATGAGCGGCGCGCCGATCGCCTCGGCGAGGTCGACGGCCGCGGGCCCCGCGTCGGCGCCGGCGATCACGACGGTCGCGGGAGCGGCCGCGAGCACCGCGGTCGGCATCGGCGGGCGGCCGACGCGCTCGACGGGCGTCCCGACGGCGGCGTCCCCGCCCGAGAGCGGCTCGCGGAACGAGACGTTGAGCTGCACGGGGCCGGGCTCGGTGTGCGAGGAGTCGGTGTGCGAGGGATCGGCGGCGGGATCCTCCCGCCAGCCGAGGGCCGCGCGGACGGCGGCGACCGCGTCCCCCTCGGGGTCGAGCAGCGCATCCGCCCCCACGTCGATCATCACGCGAGCGGCATCGCCGAAGATGCCCGGCTGGTGCGCGGTCTGGTTGGCGCGGATGCCCTGCAGCTCGGCCGGTCGGTCGGCGGTGATCGCGATGAGGGGCACGTCGCTGTGGTGCGCCTCGAGCATGGCCGGGTGCAGGTTCGCGACCGCGGTGCCGCTCGTGACGACGATCGCGGCGGGGCTGCCGCTCTCGCGCGCGAGGCCGAGCGCGAGGAAGGCGGCGCTGCGCTCGTCGATGCGCACATGCATGCCGAGCAGCCCCTCGCGCGCGGCACGGGCGGCGGCGAGCGCGATCGCCTGCGAGCGGGAGCCGGGGCAGACGATCAGGTCGGCGACGCCCGCGGCCGCGAGCGCGGCGACGAGCCGGTCGGCGTAGGCGGCGGCCGCCAGCGGCGCGCGCGCATCTGGCGCGGCCTGCGGGCGTGGCGAGGTGTGCGGCCCAGGCGCCGCGTCTGCGCCTCGTGCGGCCCGCGGATCTGGCGCGGCCTGCGCGGTTGGCGCGTCGCCTCCGGCGGGCGCAGGCGGGTCGACCGCAGCGCGATCGGCTGCGGGCGGGCCCGCGTCAGGCACGTGCGGAGTCGCCGCCGTCACCGGGCGCGCGGTGGCCCTGGCCGTCGGCGTCGCCCTCGGTGCCCTTCGGCGCATCCGTCACGGGACCGGGCTTGGGCGCGCGCTTCGGCGCCGCCTGGGGCTTCGGCGCGGCCTGCGGCTTCGGCTTGGGCTTGGGCTTCGGCTCGGCTGTCGGCTTCGGCTCGGCGTCGCTCTCGGGCTCGACGGCCTCCGGCTTCGCGGGCCGCTGCGGCTCGACGCTGAAGT
>DASSWM010000206.1:0-3339 GCA_035704865.1 Agrococcus sp. | reverse complement strand
CGTCGAGCTGCTCGTCCGTCAGCTGCCGCAACCGCTCCGACCAGTCGCGATCGAACGCATCCAACGCATCCTGCAGCTCATCCGCCGACTGCCCGTACGGGTCGATCGCGCCGGCACGGACCGCGGCGATGTACTCCTCCGCGTCCATGCCGTCCTCGAACATGCAGGCAGTCAAGCAGGGGGCACTGACACGCGCGCGTGCGCGCGCGAGGGGTGTGGAGAACGCGATGATCTGGGCTTCGATGAGCGGCGGGCGCCTGGCCCTGGTCTCGAGACGCATGCCTTCGGCGCGCTCCTCGACCTGCGGGGAGTGGGCGCCGCGTCTTGGTCTCGAGACGCATGCCTTCGGCGCGCTCCTCCATCGGCGGGGAGTGGGCGCCTGGCCCTGGTCTCGAGACGCGTGCCTTCGGCGCGCACCTCGACCGGTGCACTTGCACCTGACCAGGGCGGACGTGCCGGCCCCGGTCGGGCGCAACAGCCCGAGTCGGCAGCGGCAAGTAGCCTAAGGAACCGTGACCGTGCGCATCTACGACTCGAAGCAGCAGTCGATCGTCGACCTGCAGCCGCTGCAGCCCGGCGAGGTCTCGATGTACGTCTGCGGGCCGACCGTGCAGTCCTCCCCGCACATCGGGCACGTGCGCAGCGCCGTCGCCTACGACGTGTGGCGCCGCTGGCTCGAGCACCGCGGCAACCGCGTCACCTTCGTGCGCAACGTCACCGACATCGACGACAAGGTGCTCGTGAACGCCGTCGACGAGCCCTGGTGGGCGCTCGCCTACCGCATCGAGCTGGAGTTCACGGCGGCGTACCGGACCGTCGGCGTGCTCGCGCCCACCTACGAGCCGCGCGCCACCGCATCCGTGCCCGAGATGCACGCGCTCATCGCCCTGCTCATCGAGCGCGGCCACGCCTACCCCGCGCTCGACGGCTCGGCCGACGTCTACTTCGACGTGCGCTCGTGGGAGGCCTACGGCACGCTCACCAACCAGTCGATCGACAAGATGGAGCCGGCCGCCGACGCCGACCCGCGCGGCAAGCTCGACCCGCGCGACTTCGCGCTCTGGAAGGCGCGCAAGCACGACGAGCCCGCCTCCGCCTCGTGGGACTCGCCCTGGGGGCCCGGCAGGCCCGGCTGGCACATCGAGTGCTCGGCGATGTCGCGCAAGTACCTCGGCGACGCGTTCGACATCCACGGCGGCGGGCTCGATCTGCGCTTCCCGCACCACGAGAACGAGCTCGCGCAGTCGACCGCCGCGGGCCTGGGCTTCGCGAGCGTGTGGAGCCACAACGGGCTCGTCAACGTCGACGGCGAGAAGATGTCGAAGTCGCTCGGCAACTCGATCTTCGCGGCCGACCTGCTCGCCTCCGTGCGCCCGATCGTCGCCCGCTACTTCCTCGTCGCCCCGCACTACCGCTCGACGATCGACCTGCGCACCGCGGGCGGCAGCCTCGAGGGCGGCTCGCTCGCCGAGGCCGAGGCCGCCTTCGGCCGCATCGAGTCGATGCTCGAGCGCGCGCGCCGGCAGGGCGAGCTGCCGGATGCGGACGTGCCGGATGCGTTCGGCTCGGCCATGGACGACGACCTCTCGACCCCGCAGGCGGTGGCGGTGCTGCACGAGACCACGCGCGCGGCGAACACCGCGCTCGACGCCGGCGATGCGAGCACGGCGCTCGCCCGTGCGGGCGAGGCGCTCGCGATGCTGCGGGTGCTGGGGCTCGACCCGGCGGACGCGATATGGCAGTCTGGAGCGTCGGCCGCGGCTGGCACATCGCCCGAGCGCACGGCACTCGCGAGCCTCGTCGAGTCGCTGCTCGCGGAGCGCCGCGACGCCCGCGCGGCGAAGGACTTCGCCGCCTCCGACCGAATCCGCGACGCGCTCGCGGCCGCCGGCATCCTCGTCGAGGACGGCAAGGACGACACCACCTGGAGCATCCCATGAACAAGCCGCAGCGCCCCGCGCGCAAGAAGGGCCCGCTGAAGGGCACCGGTGGCCACGGCCGCAAGTCGCTCGAGGGCAAGGGTCCGACGCCGAAGGCCGAGGACCGCTCCTGGCACGTCGCCGGCAAGAAGAAGGCGGCGCGCGAGCGCTTCGAGGCGGCGTCGTCGAAGGGCCGCAGGCCCGAGCCGCCCCGGCACCGCAAGCCCTCGTCGGCCAAGGACGACTCGGAGCTCGTGACCGGGCGCAACTCGGTGCTCGAGGCGCTGAAGGCCAAGATCCCGGCCACGTCGCTCATCCTCGCCGCGCGGCTCGAGATGGACGACCGCGTGAAGGAGATCCTCTCGCTCGCCAACAAGCGCGGCGTGCCCGTGCTCGAGGTCATGCGGCCGGAGCTCGACCGCATCTCCGGCCACGACGCCGTGCACCAGGGCGTGGCGCTCAAGGTGCCGCCGTACCAGTACGCGCACCCGATCGACCTGCTCGAGACCGTGCGCGGCCGCGGGCAGAACCCGCTGTTCGTCGCGCTCGACGGCGTCACCGACCCGCGCAACCTGGGCGCGATCATCCGCTCGGCCGCCGCGTTCGGCGCGCAGGGCGTCATCGTGCCGCAGCGCCGCTCGGTCGGCGTGACCGCGAGCGCCTGGAAGACGAGCGCGGGCGCCGCGGCGCGCGTGCCGGTCGCGATGGCCTCCAACCTCACCGCCACGCTCAAGGAGCTGAAGGGCGAGGGGATGTTCGTGATCGGCCTCGACGGGGACGGGGACGTGCCGCTGCACGAGCTCGAGCTCGCAGACGGGCCGCTCGTCGTGGTGGTCGGCAGCGAGGGCAAGGGCATCTCGCGCCTCGTCGCGGAGACGTGCGACGCGATCGTCTCGATCCCCATCGAGTCGATGACGGAGTCCCTCAACGCCGGCATCGCCGCATCCGTCACCCTGTACGAGGTGGCGAAGCGGCGCTCCGCCCGCTAGACCCGGTCACGCCAGTCCGGCTCGTCGTCGCCGTCGTCGGGCCGCTCCTGCAGCGTGACGATCGGCATCGTCATGGTCGTCGGCACGTTCAGCAGCGCGGCCTCGTCGCGCCGGTGCGCGAGCTGCGTCTCGATGTAGCTGTAGGTCGCCTCCTTGAGCGTGACCTCCTGCTGCCGCTGCTCCGAGAGGAACCAGCGGTGCTCGAGCACCTCGTGGAAGACCTCCGGCCCCTCGAGCTTGCCGCGCAGCTCGAGCGGCACGGCAGCGACCACGCGCGCGAAGACGCGCTCGAACCACTCGGCTGCGAGCGCCTCGTCGCCCACGTTCGGGCGCACGTCGTGCTGGGTGGCGACGTACTCGTCGAGGTCGTTGAGCATGCGGCGCGCCTGGTTCTCCTGCGCGTCGATGCCGGTGAGCGACTGCAGCCGCCG
>DASSWM010000205.1:0-2312 GCA_035704865.1 Agrococcus sp. | reverse complement strand
CGAGGTCGATCCGATCGAGGGCGATGACGGCGGCCTCGCCGTCGCCGTAGCGCTTGGAGACGTCGCGGAGCGCCAGAGCAGGGGTGATCGGTGCAGGAGTGAGCTGTGCGGTGCTGTGCATGTCACCAGTCAACGGATGCGCGGCGTCGCCGTCGTCAGGCGGTGGTCGGAACGCGCGTCATCCGCTGGGATGAGCGCGCTCAGCCAGCCGCGCGTCGAGCATGGCGGCGAGCAGGTCGGGCCGCTGCAGCGGCAGCCCGTGGCCGACGCCGTCGACGACCCGCAGCTCGCTCCCCGGCCGCGCCTCGTGCAGGATGCGGGCGGAGTCGCGCATGAGCGCCCGCTCGGCCCCGCCCACGACGACCAGCGCCGGCGGACCAGACCCTGCCCATCCGTCGGGCGGCGTGAAGCGCAGGTTCTCCCCCACGCTCGCGACGAGCGTCGCCCTCGTGATGCGCGCGCTGTCGTCGAGGTACTCGGCCATGAGCGGCTCGGGCACGAAGAGCTCCTTGGCCTGCAGGCGCGCGAACCTGGGCCACTTCGCGAGCGGCGCCGCGGCGGCGAGCATCGCGAGCGTGAGGCCGGGCATCGTGATGCGCCGCGCCTGCGCGCTCACGACCACGACGTCCGTGACGAGGTCCGGCCGCCGCGACGCGAGCAGCACGGCGAGCTGCGCGCCGAGCGAGAAGCCGACCACCGCGGCGCCGCCAGGCGCGCGCTCCTCGAGCAGCCGCTCGAGCGCCGCGACCGTCGCGTCGTGCGACCGGTAGTCGGCGGATGCGCTGGCACCGTGACCGGGCAGGTCCGGCACGATCGTGCGCGCGGGGGTGCGCAGCGCGGCGATCGTCGGCCGCCACATCCAGCCCGACACGCCGCCGCCGTGCAGGAGCAGCAGCGGGGCGGCATCCGCCGGGCCGGACTCATCGACGTGCATCCTCCGATCCATGCCGCCAGACGCCCGAGGCCGGCCCCCTGACGCTCAGGGTTGCAGCGACGTGCGATTCTGCGGCGCGGTTCAGCGCAGATCGCTGCAACTCCGAGCCCGCGGTGCCATGCCGCGGGCAGCAGCCCTCAGGACCGCTCGCCGTTCAGGCCGTGCTCGTACGCGTAGACGACGAGCTGCACGCGGTCGCGCAGCGCCAGCTTCGCGAGGATGCGCGAGATGTGCGTCTTCACGGTCGCCTCCGAGACGAACTCGCTGCGCGCGATCTCGGTGTTCGACAAGCCCCTGGCGGCGAGCGCGAAGATCTGCCGCTCGCGATCGGTGAGCTCGGCGTACGCGGCCGGCGCCGACCGGCGCTGCGCGCCGAACGCCTTGAACAGCTCGCGCGTCGCGCTCGCCGCGACCACCTCGTTGCCGGCGTGCACCGTGCGGATCGACGCGAGCACGAGCTCGGGCTCGGCGTCCTTGAGGATGAAGCCGGATGCGCCTGCCCGGATCGCGCGCGCCGCCGCCTCGTCGAGGTCGAAGGTCGTGAGCACGACGACCCGGCTCTGCGGCCGCGCCGCCACGATGCGCGCGGTCGCCGAGATGCCGTCGAGCACGGGCATCCGCACGTCCATGAGCACGACGTCGGGCTGCTGCTCGTCCGCGAGCCGCACCGCCTGCGCGCCGTCGACCGCCTCGCCCACGCACGTCATGTCGGGCTGCGACTCGACGAGCATGCGGATGCCGCCGCGGAACAGCGCCTGGTCGTCGACGATGAGCACCCGGATCATGTGCGCCCCCTGCTCTCTGCCCTGCTCGTGCCGCTGCCGCGCCGCCCGCTCACCGGGCTCATGCCAGCCCGGCGGGGAACGCCGCGCGCACGCGGAACCAGCCATCCTCGATGCCCGTCCACGCGTCGCCGCCCGCGAGCCGGGCGCGCTCGTGGATGCCGCGCACGCCGTGGCCGGGCAGGCCCGGCTCGGCGAGCAGGCGGTTGTGCACGTCGACCACGATGCCCGCGCCTCCGCCCTGCAGCGCGACGCCGCGCAGCCGCACGTGCACGGGCTGGCGCCGGTCGCCGTGCCGCAGCGCATTCGTGAGCGCCTCCTGCAGGATCCGGTAGGCGGCGATGTCGGCCGTGCGCGGCAGCGCCCACGCGGCACCCACCCGCTCGCACCGCACGTCGAGGCCGGCCTCCCGCATCCGCTCGACGAGTGCATGCGCGCCGTCGAGCGACGCGACGGGGTCGGGCGCCTCGCGGTGCCGCAGCTGCGCGAGCAGCATGCGCACGTCGCCGAGCGCCTCCTTCGCGGTGCTCGCGATCGACTCGAGCGAGGCGTCCTTCGCGGCCGCGTCGGGCGTGTAGCGGGCGCCGTTGGCCTGC
>DASSWM010000204.1:0-9753 GCA_035704865.1 Agrococcus sp. | reverse complement strand
CATCACCGAGCCCGACTACGGCGTGATCTTCGCCGACCAGACGTACCGCTCGGGCGACACGGTCGAGCACGCGCAGTGGTCGAACGTGCGCGTCGAGGTCGAGCTCGCGTTCGTGCTCAAGGCGCCGCTCGAGGGCCACGGGCCGGACGGCACGGGCCTCACGGTCAAGCAGGTGCTCGAGGCGACCGAGGTCGTCGTGCCCGCGCTCGAGATCCTCGACTCGCACATCCAGCTCGAGGGCCGCACGATCGTCGACACCATCAGCGACAACGCCGCGCTCGGCGCCGTCGTCGTCGGCGACGTCGAGGTCGGGCCGCACGATCGCAACCTGTCGTGGATCGGGGCGCAGTGCCTCGTCAACGGCGAGATCATCGAGACCGGCGTCTCCGGCGGCGTGCTCGGCCACCCGGCCAACGGCGTCGCGTGGCTCGCGGGCAAGCTCGCGCAGCACGGCGATCGGCTCGAGGCGGGCGAGCTCATCCTCGCCGGCTCGTTCACGCGCCCGGTCTGGGTGCAGCCCGGCGACGTCGTCACGGCGCACTTCCAGGACATGGGCACGGTCGAGGTGACGTTCCGATGAGCACCTTCCGGGACGCGCTCGCCCAGGCAGACGCTCCGCTCGTGGGCCTGTGGAACGCATCCGGCAGCGCTGTCGCGGCCGAGATCATGGCCGGCTCCGGCGCCGACCTGCTGCTGGTCGACGGCGAGCACGGGCCGATCTCGATCTCGGAGCTGCTGCCGATCCTGCACGCCGCCGCGGCCTACCCCGTGACGACGATCGTGCGCGTGCCCTGGAACGACCCGGTGATCATCAAGCAGGTGCTCGACCTGGGGGCGCAGAGCATCGTCGTGCCGATGGTCTCGACCGCCGACGACGCCCGTGCCGCCGTGCGCGCGGCCCGCTATCCCGGCGGCGACGGTGAGCGCGAGGGCGTGCGCGGCATCGGCTCGGCCCTCGCGCGCTCGTCGCGCTGGGGCCGCATCGCCGGCTACGTCGCCGACGCCGACCGGCACGTGTCGGTGACGGTGCAGATCGAGACGGCGGATGCGGCTGCGAACGCCGCCGAGATCGCCGCGGTCGACGGCGTGGACGCCGTGTTCATCGGACCCGCCGATCTCGCCGGGTCGATGGGCCACCCGGGGCGGCCGTCGGAGCAGGCGGTCGTGGACGCGGTGGACGCGGCGATCGACGCGGTGCGCTCGGTCGGCAAGCCTGTGGGCGTGAACACGTTCGCGGAGGCCGACGCCGACCGATGCATCGCGCGCGGCGCGTCGTTCGTGTTCGTCTCCGCCGACGTGACGCTCATGGCGCGCGGCTCCGAGGCGGCCGTGGCGCGGCTGAAGCAGACGCAGGCTGCCGCCGACTCGTACTGAGCCGAGGCGCCGCTCCCCGCACGGTGGGCGGCGCCTCGCACGCGGCCGGGGCGCCGCGAGCGACACCTTGTACCCCAACGCGGTGCGGGTCGATGATTGGGGCCACCATCACCGATCGGCTCAGCGGAGAGGACACCCCGTGTCGCACATGGACCCCATCGACGCGACGCTCGCGGCAGCGGATGCCCCTGCACCGGACGAGGGCGGCAAGCCCGACGCGCCGCCGAAGCTGCGCGGGCCCAGCTGGAAGTACGCCCTCAAGCGGGCGCTGAAGGAGTTCGGCTCCGACGGCGGCACCGACCTCGCCGCGATGCTCACCTACTTCATGGTGCTCTCGCTCGCGCCGGGACTGCTCGCCGTGTTCTCCATCATCTCGCTCGTGCTCGCCAACAACGCGTCGACCGTCACGACCGTCGTCGACGACGCCGTGCGGCAGGTGCCGGAGGACTATCAGGGCCTCATCGTCAACCTGGTCGAGACGATGACGAGCTCTGCGACCGGCGGCGTCATCGCCCTCGTGATCGGCATCGCGACGGCCGTGTGGTCGGCATCCGCCTACGTGAAGGCGTTCTCGCGCTGCATGAACATCGTCTACGGCATCGCCGAGGGGCGAGGCGTCATCAAGCTGACCGCGACGATGCTGCTCATCACCGTCGCGCTGATCGCGGGCGTCGTGCTCATCCTGGTCTCGCTCGCGCTGAACGAGGCGCTCGTCACCGGCGTGCTGGGGCCCATCGCCGAGCCGCTCGGCCTCGGCGAGCTGCTCGCGTTCATGACCGAGAGCTTCCTGCCGATCTGGGCGTGGCTGCGGTGGCCGTTCATGCTCGCGCTCGTGATCGCGATGATCGCGCTGCTGTACTACCTCGCGCCCAACCTGCGGCAGCCGAAGTTCACCTGGATCAGCCTCGGCTCGATCGCGGCGATCGCCGGCATCGCCATCGGCGGCGTGGGACTGTGGCTCTACTTCACGCTGCTCACGGGCTACAGCGCGTACGGCACGATCGGCACGGTCATGGCGCTGCTGTTCGCGCTCTGGATCTTCAACATCGTGCTGCTGCTGGGCGCCGAGCTCGACGCGGAGATCGAGCGGGCGCGGCAGCTGCAGGCGGGCATCGAGGCGGAGGCGATGATCCAGCTGCCGCCGCGGGACGTGAAGAAGGTCGAGAAGCGGGCCGAGCAGCGCGAGTCGCTCGAGCGGCAGGGCCGGCTGCTGCGGGCGCATCGCGATCCCGCGGACGGGTCGCCGCTCACCGAGGACGACGACGCCGGCACGGCAGATGCCGGTGAGGCCCGACGCGGTGGTCGCGGCCGCCGCGGCGAAGGCTCCGCGCGCCGCTGAGGCCTGCCGCGGCGGGAGGGCTCAGCCGGCGAGCGCCACGGCGGCGGCGATCACGGCGACCGCCGGCAGCACGCCCTGCACGAGCGCCGCGCGCCGCAGCCTCGGGCCGCTCGCGCCGAGGTACGCGGCGGCACCGAGCATGATGCCGGTGGCGGTCAGCACGACCGCCAGTCCCGCATCCCTCGCCCCCGCGACCAGCACGACGATGCCCGCGAGCGCGGCGATGCCCAGCAGCAGGTTGTAGACGCCCTGATTGGCGGCGAGCTGCTTCGACTGCGCGGCCTGCTCGGCGCTCGTGCCGAACACGCGCCGCGTCGCCGGGTGCTCCCACCGCAGCGTCTCGAGCACGAAGATCCACGCGTGCACTGCGGCCGCGAGCGCGGCGGCGATGCACGCGACCACGATTGCGGGCTCCATGCGCGGAGTCTATGCCGGGCACGCCCGATCTTGATGTCAATACCCCCGGGGTATACGATGGGCGGATGGCTACGACCGAGATCACCAAGGACACCCTCAACCAGACGATCGAGGACGGCGGAATCGTGCTGCTCGACTTCTGGGCCGCGTGGTGCGGCCCGTGCCGCATGTTCGGCCCCATCTTCGAGCAGGCCTCCGAGCAGCACGACGACATCGTGTTCGGCAAGATCGACACCGAGGCGGAGCAGGAGCTCGCCGCGGGCTTCCAGATCACGTCGATCCCCACGCTCATGGCCTTCCGCGACGGCGTGCTCGTCTTCTCGCAGCCCGGCGCGCTCCCCGGCGCGCAGCTCGAGCAGCTCATCGGCGCCGTGCGCGACCTCGACATGGACGAGGTGCACGCGAAGATCGCCGAGCAGCAGGCCTCAGCAGACCAGGCGTGACGTGACGACCACGACCGATGAGCGGTCCACGCAGCAGCGCCGGGTCGCGAACCGCCTCAAGCGGGCGCGCGGGCAGCTGGATGCGGTGATCGCGGCCGTCGAGGACGGCGCGCCGTGCCGCGACATCGTGACGCAGCTCTCCGCGGTGACGCACGCGCTCAACCGCGCCGGGTTCGTCGTGGTGGCGAGCGCCATGGAGGACTGCATCGGCGACCCCGAGGGCTCGAAGGCGCGCGACGGCATGACGACCGAGGAGCTCGAGAAGCTCTTCCTCGCGCTCGCCTGACGATCACCGATCGGTGCCGTCGTCGACGACCTCGAAGAGCGCGTCGGCCACCAACGACCTGGCCGCCGGGCTCAGCGCTCGGTCGAACACGCTCGACGTGACGGACGTACCGACGTTGCCGAGCGCATCCCACAGCTCGTTCCAGACCGGGTAGACATCGCTCGCCTCGACGGGCGAGCCGTCGTGCAACGACCAACCGAGCTCGGTCATCGTACGAGCCACCGCATCGACATCGATGTCCTCAGCGGAGGTCGCCGCATGCACGAGCATCACCACTCCGGTGGTCTCTTCGAATGGTGCGGCCCTCGGGACGAGGGTGTCTCTCAGGTGCTGCCAGAGCTGCGCGGGGTCCTGCCTCGCAGCGCTGCCGGCCTTCGTCAACCGCAACGTGCGCTTGTGCCTGCGCAGCAGGCCGACCGCCGTGACGTAGCCGCGGAAGCGCAGCACTGGGTGCGCATCGACCTCCTTGGCCAACCCGAATGGCCAGTCCTGCATGGCCGGGAGGACGGCCGCCAGCTCGCGGACGCCGGCGGGCTTCAGATAGCCGACGGCGGTGAGCGGTAGTCCGTCGCCGGCCGCATGCTCGAGCAGCCACAGATGCGCGGGCAGGGCCGCTGCGCGATCGACTGGCTCGGCGAGCAGCTGCGAGGTCGCCAGCTCGACCGCTCGATCCTTGAACGCCTGCCCCAGCGGCGATCCCTCCAGGCTGTTGAGCACTTCGGTCAGGACGGGGTGCAGACGCTGCACAACGTGACGCCTCGTCATGCTCGCTCCGCCGTGTCGGCCGCGAGCTCGCGCTCGATCTGCTCAATGGTCGGCAAGGCCGTCTGCAACTGCTCGGGCAAGGCCTCGACGAGCTGGAACTCGGCGATGCCGAGCGGCTGCGACGAATCGCGCAGTGCGTACTCGGCGACGACCTGATTCTTGTCCTTGCAGAGCAGCAGCCCGATCGTCGCTTCGTCGCCTTCGTGGCGGACAGTCTCGTCGATGGCAGTCATGTAGAAGCTGAGTTGGCCCAGGTGTTCAGGCTTGAACTTCTCGGCCTTGAGTTCGATGGCAACGTACCGCCGGAGCCGCAAGTGATAGAAGAGCAGATCGACGTAGAAGTCGTCACCACCAACTTCAACGTGCACCTGTCGCCCGACGAACGCGAATCCAGCGCCGAGCTCGATCAGGAACTCAGTGATGTGATCTATGAGCGAGGCTTCGATCTCTCGCTCGCGTGCCTCGTCGCCAAGCCCGAGGAAGTCGAGGCGGTACGGATCCTTCAACGACTCACGAGCGAGGTCCGAGTGCTCTCGCGGCAGCGATCGTTCGAAGTTCGTCACCGCCTGTCCTTGACGCTCGATTCGTTTCACTTCGATGTGCATGCCGAGGACGTTCCGTGACCAACCGAACTCTGCGGCCGCCTCTGCGTACGCAAGCCGCAGCGCTGGATCCTTCAACTTCGTCAGCAGCACGATGTTGTGGCCCCAAGGCAATTGGCCAACGGCTTGTTGGCCAACCGCCTCCGCCGACCACGCTCGGGCAAACGCCCGCATGTACTTGAGATTCGCCCGCGAGAATCCACCAAGGTCCGGGAACGCTTGCCTGAGATCGTGCGACAACCGATCGATGACCTTCGAGCCCCACCCTTGCGCTGCTTCACGATCGAGGATGTCTCGCCCGATCTGCCAATACAGCTGCAACATCTCGGTGTTCACCGCCAAGGCTGCTCGCTGCTGCGCCGCATGAACGCGTGACTTCACTTCAGCGAGCCACTCCCGATACCCGTCAGGAGGCTTGCTCAGAGACACTGCTTGCTCGGGCATACGCTCATTCTGCCGCTCGCCACCCACAGCCTCGACGACCCCGTCCCGGCGCTCAGAGATCGCCCGACTCCGAAGTAGCGCTCCATCGCCCGCGATCGCTGTAACGTCTGTTCCAGGATCGAGAGGCGGCAGCGTGGCTGACAATCCCCAGCACACCGGCACGAGTGCGCTCAGCGGGGTCGTGCGCGACTCCCTCGAGTCGCTGAGCTCCGGCGAGCGCAAGGTCGGCAGGGCGCTGCTGGCGAACTATCCCATCGCCGGGCTCGAGACCGTCGCCGAGCTCGCCCGCCGCGCGAACGTGAGCCCGCCGACCGTGGTGCGCTTCGTGACGCGGCTGGGCTTCAGCGGCTACCCCGACTTCCAGCGGCGGCTCATGCGCGAGGTGCACGAGCGGCTGGGCTCGCCGCTCGAGCAGTACGGCCGCGCCGACCTGCGCACGGAGGACAGCGACCTCGCGCGCGCGGCGCGCGTCTTCTCCGCCGGCATCGCGAGCACCATCGACGAGGTGCCCGAGAGCGAGTTCGACCGCGCGGTCGCGCTGCTGGCGGACCCGCGGCACCGCATCCGGCTGATCGGCGGCCGCTTCAGCGGCATGCTCGCCGAGTACCTCGGCGCGCACCTCGTGCTGCTGCGGCGCGACGTCGTCGTGATCGAGGCCGACGAGCTCGCCCGGCTCGCCGCGATCTCCGACGCGCGCAGGGGCGACGTGCTCGTGGTGTTCGACTACCGGCGCTACGACGCGCGCATCGTGCAGCTCGCCGAGCAGGCCGCGGGGCGCGGCGCGGAGGTCGTGCTCTTCACCGACCGCTGGCTCTCGCCGGCTGCGGACGTCGCGACGACCGTGCTGCCCGCCGACGTGGCGGCGCCGTCGCCCTTCGACTCGCTCGTGCCGGCCCTCGCGCTCGTCGAGGCGGTCATCGCCGGCGTCACCGACCGGCTGGGCGAGGCGGGCAGGCAGCGGCTCGAGGCGATCGAGGCCATGCGCGGCCACAGCACCGCCGCGGCGCCCTCCGCCTGACGCCCCGCCGCTACCAGCCGCGGTACGGGGCGATCTGCGCGTCCGAGACGGCGCCCGCGACGGCGTCGTCGATCGCCTGCGCGACGATCGCGGCGGCGCGGTCGATCGCCTCGGCGGAGATCGTGAGCGCGGGCGTCAGCTCGAGCACGTTGCCGCGCACGGGGTACGCGACCGCACCGAGCTCCCACGCCCTGTATGCGGCCTTGGCCGTCAGCGCCGCATCCGGGGCGTCGTCGTCGCGCCCGGCGACGAGCTCGACGCCGATCGAGAGCCCGAGCCCGCGCACGTCCCCGACCCGCTCCGCTCCGGGCCTGCCGCTCGCGGCGTACTGCTCGAGCAGCGACCGCAGCTGCGCGCCGCGCTCGTGCGCGCTGCGCGTGGCCGAGCCCTCTCGCACGAGGCCGAGCACCGCACGGCCGGCCGCGCACGAGATCGGATTGCCGATCGTCGTCATGAGGGCGGATGCGGTGGGCTCGTCGAGCACCTCCGCGGGGCCGATCGCGGCCGAGAGCGGCAGTCCGCCGCCGAGCGCCTTCCCGAGCGTCACGACGTCGGGCACGATCCCCGCGTGCTCGAACGCGTGCGTGCGGCCCGTGCGCCCCAGCCCCACCTTCACCTCGTCGACGATGAGGTACGCGCCGTGCTCGTCGCACAGCGACCGGAGCCCCGCGAGGAACCCGTCGGGCGGCACGATGAGCCCGCCGTCCGACTGCAGCGGCTCGACGATCACCGCCGCGATCGTGCCGCGCGCGAGCAGCGCGGCCGCGCGTTCGAGCACGTCGTCGACCGCGGTCGTCGCGTCGCCCGTGTGCGGGCGGAAGGGGTCGGGATAGGGCAGGAACTCGACGTCTGCGTCCGCGGTCGCGCCGGCGGCGACGTGCACGCCCGAGACCCCCTGCGCCGCGCCGAGGCCGCCGTGGTAGCCCTGCTCGAAGGCGAGGATGCCGGGGCGGCCGGTCGCGTGACGGCAGCCGCGCAGCGCGACGTCGTTCGCGTCGGTGCCCGCGTGGCCGAGGTAGACGCGCCGCGCGTGCTCCGGCGAGCGCGGCGGTACGAGCTCGAGCAGCTCCTCGGCGAGCGCGACCGCCTCGGGGTGGGTGCCTGAGAGGATCGACGCGCCCGGCGCATCCGCCGCCGCCCGCGCGATGGCCGCGGCGATCGTGGGATTGCCGTAGCCGAAGCCGGCCGCGGTCCAGCTCGCGCTGAGGTCGAGCAGCTCGCGCCCGCCGGGCTCGACGAGCACCTCGCCGCGGCCCGACACGGCGGCGAGCGGGAAGAAGCGGAGCCGCTCGACGCCGGCGATCGCGTCCGCGTCGCGCGCGATGAGCTGCTCGACGAGCGGATGCGGTGCCGGTGCGGTCATGATGCGAGGCTTCCGGAGCCGGTCAGCGCGCCGCGGTGGTGGTCGATGCCGAGCACGCGCTCGGCGGCCGCGAGATAGCCGGCCAGCAGCGCGCGGGCGACGGCGCCGACCGCCTCGTCGCCGGGCAGGAACCGCGGGTGGTGCAGCGCGGGCTGCGGCTGCTGCCCCGCCGTCTCCACGCCCACGAACATCATGAGCGAGGGCACCGCGTCGCTGAAGTACGAGAAGTCGTCGGCGCCGAGCGAGCGCATGGTCTCTGCGCCGTCGACGCCCAGCCGCGCGAGCCAGTCGTCGGCGCCGAGCGCGAGCGCGGGGTCGTTGACGAGCACGGGCTCGCCCTCGGTGCGCTCGACCTCGGCGCGCGTGCCGAACGCCTCGGCGGTGCGCTGCGCCATGTCGCGCACCGCGCGGAAGAGCGGCTCGCGGTCGGCGGGGTCGGTCGTGCGCATGGTCGCGAGCAGGCGCGCATCGGCGGGCAGCACGTTCGCGGCGCCCTCCCCCGCGCGCAGCGTGCCGACGCTGATGATCGCCGGGTGCAGCGGCGCGACCGTGCGGCGGATCACCTCGGGGATCGCGATCGCGATGTGGGCGATGGCGGCGACGGTGTCGGCGCCCTCGTGCGGGTAGCCGCCGTGGCCGCCGCGGCCCTCGACGCGCACCTCGATCTCGTCGGCCGCCGCGTTGATGAAGCCGCCGCCCGACGCGACCGCGCCCGTCGGCACGCCCGGGTGGACGTGCGCCGCGATCACGTGCGCGACCCCGTGCCGCTGCAGCGCGCCCTCCTCCAGCACGTCGAGCGCGCCGGAGGGGTAGGACTCCTCGCGCGGCTGCAGCAGCGCCACGAGACCGACCGGCAGCTCGAGGCCGGCGGATGCGCGCAGCAGCGCCACGAGCGCGGCCTGGTGGACGTCGTGGCCGCACGCGTGCATCGCGCCGTTCGCCGCCGCGAACGGCGCGCCGGTGCGCTCGGCGACCGGCAGCGCGTCGAGCTCTGCCCGCACCGCGACGGCCGGCCCTGCGGCGGGGCCGACCCTGCCGACGGCGCCCGAGCCGGCGATCGGCTCGAACCGGAGCACGCGCTCGAGCTCCTGCCCGATGCGGGCGGTCGTGTCGTGCTCGTCGCCGGAGAGCCGGGGCTCGGCGTGCAGCTTGCGGCGCAGCCGCTCGGCGGCCGGCAGCTGCCGCTCGAGCGCGGCGCTCCACCGGGCGGCGAGCTCGGTCAGCTGCGCGACGGCGGCGCTCACGCGCCCTCCGATCCCGCCGTCGGCGCGTCGAGCCGGTACACGCGGCGCGCGGTGCGCCACGCGATGAGCTCTGCCACGCGCCGCTGCTCCTCGGCCGGCCAGCCGTCGCGCTCCGCGAACGCGGCGAGCGCCTGCTCGAGCCCGCGCCGGAACAGCAGCGCGCCCAGGTAGTACAGCTCGGCGACCCCGAAGGCGTCGGAGGAGAACAGGATCTTGTGGAAGGGCGCGAGCTCGAGCGTCTCGGCGATCACCTCGACCGAGCGCGAGCCCGTGTAGTTGATCGCGAGCCCGACGTCGAAGTACACGTGCGGGAACACCTGCGCGAGGTAGCCGGCTTCGCGGTGGAACGGGTAGCAGTGCAGCAGCAGCACGCGCGCGCCGCTCTCGCGCGTGCGACGCAGGAACTCGGTGAGCAGCAGCGGGCTGCAGCGGTGCAGGTCGACGTCGGCGTCGCCGTA
>DASSWM010000203.1:0-2433 GCA_035704865.1 Agrococcus sp. | reverse complement strand
GTCGCGCGAGCTCGCCGACGAGGCGGGCGTGAGCCACACGTTGGTCAATTTCCACTTCGGCGATCGGCAGGGACTCATCGCCGCGGCGACCGCGCTGCGGATCGCGCCGCACGACCTGCTGGCGGCGGCCTCGACCGCTGGCGGCGGGCTGGACATGCCGCGGCTCGCGCACGGCATCGTGGCGCTCTGGGAGTCGCCGGAGCACCAGGAGGCGCTCGTCCGGCTCGCGCGCGATCTCGCTGCGGGCGGCCCGCGGTCGGCGCCGCTCGTCGACTACCTGCAGCACGCCGTGCTCGAGCGGCTGCAGCTCGCGCTCGGCATCGAGCGCGGCCGCGTCGCTGCGGTCGTGATCGCGGGCACGCTGTTCACCCGCTACATCCTCCGCGTCCCGTCGATGGCCTCGCTCGAGCCGCGCGAGGTCGTGCGCCTCATGCTCGCCGCTATCGGCACGCCCGAGCGGTGACGCCCGGCGCGCCGCCGGGTCAGCCCTTCTGCGCCGCGATGCGCCCGAGCACGCCGTTGATGAACGCGCCCGAGCGATCGGTCGAGAGCTCGTTCGCGAGGTGCACGGCCTCCGACACCACGACGCTCGTCGGCGCCGTCTCATGCTCGAGCTCCCAGGCGCCCACGCGCAGGATCGCGAGGTCGGTGCGGGGCATGCGGTCGATGGGCCAGTGCTCGCTCGAGGAGGCGATCAGCTCGTCGATCGCTGCCGTCTCGTCGGCGACGCCCGCGACGATCTCGCGCGCGAACTCGAACCAGCCGTGCTTGGCCCAGCCGAGCCGGTCGGCGGTGTCGCGCAGCACCGTCTCGGGCGCCTCGTCGCGCGCCTCGGCCGAGTAGAGCACCTCGACGGCGTGCTTGCGCGCCTTGCGCCGGGAGGGGTAGGTCTCGTCCGCCACGTCAGTCGGTGACGCGGCCGAGGTAGCTGCCGTCGCGCGTGTCGACCTTGATGCGCGTGCCCTGCTCGACGAACAGCGGCACCTGCACCTCGGCGCCCGTCTCGACCGTCGCGGCCTTCGTGCCGGCGCTCGAGCGGTCGCCCTGCAGGCCGGGCTCGGTGTAGGTGATCTCCAGCACGACCGAGGCGGGCAGCTCGACCTGCAGCGCCTCGCCCTCGTGCATCGAGATGCTGGCGGTGCCGTTCTCGAGCAGGTACTTCGCGGCGTCGCCGACGATGTCGGCGGGGATCGGCAGCTGCTCGTACGTGTCGTTGTCCATGAACACGAAGTCGGTGCCGTCGTTGTAGAGGAACTGGTAGTCGCGCCGGTCGACGGTCGCGAACTCGATCTTCGTGCCGGCGTTGAAGGTCTTGTCGACCGTCTTCTGGCTGCGCGCGTTGCGCAGCTTGGTGCGCACGAACGCACCGCCCTTGCCGGGCTTGACGTGCTGGAACTCGATGACGCTCCAGAGCTGGCCGTCGAGGTTGAGCACCGCGCCGTTCTTGATGTCGTTCGTGGTTGCCATGTGGCGATTCCGTTCCGTGGGGTTCGCGACGGCCCTCAGCGGGCCGACAGACGAGTCTAGCGGGGCGCGCAGGATGGCCCTGACGGAGCGCGCAGCTCGAGCAGGTGCCGCGTCGCGTGCGCGACGAAGGGGCCGGATGCGCGGAGCTCGGCGTCGAGGGCGCGGAGCGTCGCGTCGTGGGTGGCGGGGTCGAAGCCGGGCACCCACCACGGGCACTTGCGCAGGATCCAGACGATCGCGCCGATGTCGGCGTACTCCTGCCGCAGACGCGCGCTCTGCACCGAGACGAGCTCGAGCCCGGCAGCCTCAGCTGCGAGGATCTCGGCAGCCGGGTCGCGCGGCACCGGGTGGCCGGGCAGCGGGCCGAGGAAGCGCTCGCTCAGCTCCGCCGCGCTCCACGGCCCGACGTGCTGCGCGAGGTAGGTGCCGCCGGGCGCGAGGACACGCGCGATCTCGCGGAAGTCGGGCACGACGGGGTGACGGCTCGTCACCAGGTCTCGCGACGCATCCGCCACCGGCAGCCGCGTGCCCGGCCGGTGTTCGAGCACGTCGACGCCCCGCGGGCCCAGGCGCGCCCGCGCGAGCGCGACGTTGGGCGGCCACCCCTCGGTGGCGAGCGCGCCCGGTGGGATCAGCGGCGCCTCGGCGAGCACCTCGCCGCCGCCCGTGTCGAGGTCGAGCGGCGCGCGGGCCCGGCCGACGCGCTCGGCGAGCAGGTGCGCGTAGCCCCACGGCGGCCGTTCCTCGCTCGCGCGGCCGTCGAGCCAGGCGAAGCCCCAGCCGTCGACGTCGGCGGCCAGCGCCTCGGCGACGAGCTCGTCGAACGCGCGCATCGCGGCGACGTCAGCGAGCGGCGATCGCCGCCGCCGCCAGCCGGTAGCCGTCGAGCCCGAAGCCGGCGATGACGCCGGTCGCGACGCCGGAGACGACGGAGGTGTGCCGGAAGGCCTCGCGCGCGTGCGGGTT
>DASSWM010000202.1:0-2720 GCA_035704865.1 Agrococcus sp. | reverse complement strand
GGCACCCGGTGGCGGCCGCCTCAGACGGCCCGCTCCCCCGCCCGCCACACGGCGCCGGTGAGCGGCACGCCCGGCCGGTACGCGAGGTGCGTGATCGAGGGAGCCTCGAGCACCTGCAGGTCGGCGCGGGCGCCGGGGCGGATGCGTCCGACAGGCAGGTGCGCACGCGCGGCTCGGTGCACGGTCGCGCCGTCGGAGCCCGTGCGGCCGCCGCTGGCGCCGCGACGCTCCGTCCCGGGCCCGCCGCCGGCGCCGCGGCGCTCCGTCGCGGGCTCGTCGCCGTCGAGGCCCAGCGCGACCGCGCCGCCGAGCGTCGCCGCGCGCACCGCCTCCTCGATCGTGAGCCCCATCTGGAGCACCGCCGTCGCGACGCAGAACGCCATCGAGGTCGTGTAGCTCGTGCCGGGGTTGCAGTTCGTCGCGATCGCGACGACCGCGCCCGCGTCGACGAGCCGGCGCGCGGGCGCGAGCGGCATGCGGGTCGAGAGGTCGCACGCGGGCAGCACGGTGGCGACGGTGCCGGTGCCCCCCTGCCAGGTCTCGGCGAGCATCCGCACCTCGTCGTCGTCGAGGAAGGCGACGTGGTCGACGCTCGAGGCGCGCAGCTCGACGGCGAGCCGCACGCCCGGGCCGGGGCCGAGCTGGTTGCCGTGCACGCGCAGCGCGAGGCCCGCCGCCCTGCCGGCCTCGAGCACGCGCCGCGACTGCGCCTCGTCGAAGGCGCCGCGCTCGCAGAAGACGTCGATCGCGTCGACGTGCGGCGCGACGGCCGCGAGCATCTCGCCGGTCACGAGATCGAGGTACGCGTCGGGATCGTCCTTCGCGGCCCACTCCTGCGGCACGAGGTGCGCTCCGAGGAAGGTGACCGAGTCGGCGCGCGCGGCGGCGATGCGCGCGCTGCGCAGCTCGTCGGCGACCGTGAGCCCGTAGCCCGTCTTCGTCTCGAACGCCGTCGTGCCGCCGCGCAGCATCTCGTCGGCGAGCCGGTCGAGGTTGGCCGCGAGCGCCTCGTCGCTCGCGGCGCGCGTGGCGGCGACCGTGACGCCGATCCCGCCCGCGGCGTAGGCCTCGCCGGCCATGCGCGCCTCGAACTCCGCGGTGCGGTCACCCGCGAACACGAGGTGCGTGTGGCTGTCGACCCAGCCGGGCAGCACGGCGCGGCCCGCGACGTCGACGCGCTCGTCGGCCGCCACGGAGTCGGACCGTGCGGCGGATGCGTCGCCCACCCACGCGATCGCGTCGCCCTCCACGACCAGGGCGGCGTCGCGCATCCGGCCCAGCTCGTCGTCGTTGGTGGTGAGCTCGCCGATGCCGGTGATGAGGGTGGCCACGCTCGTCACCGCCGCATGGGAATCGGCACGCCGTGCGCCTCGGCGAACGCGGCCGCCTCGTCGTAGCCGGCGTCGACGTGGCGGATGACGCCCATCTCGGGGTCGTTCGAGAGCACGCGCTCGAGCTTCTCGGCCGCGAGCTCCGTGCCGTCGGCGACCGTGACCTGCCCCGCGTGGATCGAGCGGCCGATGCCGACGCCCCCGCCGTGGTGCAGCGACACCCAGCTGGCGCCCGAGGCGGTGTTGACGAGCGCGTTCAGCAGCGGCCAGTCGGCGATCGCATCGGAGCCGTCCTTCATGGCCTCGGTCTCGCGGTAGGGGCTCGCGACCGAACCTGAGTCGAGGTGGTCGCGGCCGATCACGATGGGCGCCGAGAGCGTGCCGTCGGCGACCATCTCGTTGAACCGCAGCCCCGCGAGGTGCCGCTCGCCGGCGCCGAGCCAGCAGATGCGCGCCGGCAGGCCCTGGAAGGCGACGCGCTCCTGCGCCATGCGGATCCAGCGGTGCAGGTGGGCGTCGTCGGGGAAGAGCTCGAGGATCGCCTCGTCGGTCTTCCGGATGTCGTCGGGATCGCCCGAGAGCGCCGCCCAGCGGAAGGGCCCCTTGCCCTCGCAGAACAGCGGGCGGATGTAGGCGGGCACGAAGCCGGGGAACGCGAACGCGTCGTCGAAGCCGCCGAGCTTCGCCTCGGCGCGGATGGAGTTGCCGTAGTCGAACACCTCGGCGCCCGCGGCCTGGAAGCCGACCATCGCCTCGACGTGCCGCGCCATCGACGCGCGCGAGCGCTCCGTGAAGCCCTCGGGGTCGCGCTCGCGCTCGGCGTGCCAGTCGTCGAAGGCGATGCCGCTGGGCAGGTAGGCGAGCGGGTCGTGGGCGCTCGTCTGGTCGGTGACGATGTCGATGGGCGCGCCCATCGCGAGCAGCTCGGGCACCACGTCGGCGGCGTTCGCGTGCAGGCCGATGCTGAGCCCGCGCCCCGCGTCCCGTGCCTCGACGGCGCGCGCCAGCGCATCCGCAACGTCCGTCGCCTCCACGTCGAGGTAGCGGTGCTCGATGCGCCGCTGGATGCGCGAGCGGTCGACCTCGATGCAGATCGCGACGCCGTCGTTCATGGTGACCGCGAGCGGCTGCGCGCCGCCCATGCCGCCCAGGCCCGCCGTGAGCGTGATCGTGCCGGCGAGGCTCTCGCGGCCGAGCTTGCGCGCGACGGCCGCGAAGGTCTCGAAGGTGCCCTGCAGGATGCCCTGGGTGCCGATGTAGATCCAGCTGCCGGCGGTCATCTGGCCGTACATCGTGAGCCCCGCCGCCTCGAGCCGGCGGAACTCGGGCCACGTCGCCCAGTCGCCCACGAGGTTGGAGTTGGCGATGAGCACGCGCGGCGCCCACGCG
>DASSWM010000201.1:0-5292 GCA_035704865.1 Agrococcus sp. | reverse complement strand
CTGGCATCCCTCGACATCGAGCCGGTGCGCTGAGCCGAGCCGCTGCCGACCCGCCGTCGACGCCCTTCCGACGGCGTCGCTCGGGAGACCGCCCTCGCGCCGCAGCCGCATCCGGGATAGAACTGGAGGCACGCCGACGAGAGGAATGCCGATGAGCGAGCAGCACCAGCAGTCCCAGCAGCCCGAGCAGGGCGACGAGCGCAGCGAGCGCCCCGAGCCCGACCAGCACGACCCCGACACCGAGCAGGACACCGCCTCGGGCGGGCCCGCCCAGCCGCCGGACCACCGCGACTGAGCCGGGTCCACCGCAGCCGGGCGGTCAGCCCTCGTGGCGACCGCCCGGCTCGGGCGCGATGCTCACCATCCAGGTGACGCCCCAGCGGTCGACGAGCATGCCGAAGGTGTCGCCCCACGGCGCCGCCATGAGCGGCTCGAGGATGCGCGCGCCGTCGCCGAGCGACTCCCAGTAGCGGGTCAGCAGGTGGGCGTCGTCGCCCGAGAGCGAGATCTGCTGCCCGCGCTCGGGCGCCGGCACCGTCGGGGGCGTGTCGCTCGCCATGATCGTGTGGCCGTCGGCGGTCGTGAGCTGCGAGTGCATGATGAGGCCCGCATCCGCCGGCTCGTGCTGCATGCCGCCCTCGCTGAAGGTCATCACGACGAGGTCGCCGCCGAAGACGCCGTGGTAGAAGTTCATCGCCTCGCGCGCCTCGCGGGCGAACGCCAGATAGGGGTTGAGCAGGGTCGTCATCGTCGTCTCCTCCCGGCGGCCGCTCGGCCGCATGCCGCCCAGCATGGCGCAGCGCCCCATCCGCCGCCAGGGCCCCGTCCGCGAGCGCCTCGTCCACGTCGCCCGCAGCCTGTGGGCCGCGAGATCGATCCGGCGCGGGTCAGCCCGCGGTGCTGAGCGCGTGCCGCCAGGCCTCGGCGATCGCGGCGTCGATGCCGCGCGGCGCGAGCGCGTCGCCGATCGCGGCGACCGGCACGCCGACCGCCGCCTCGAGCCGCTCGGCGTCGAACCCGTCGACGGCGACGGATGCGCGCGGCGTGAGCGCGACGACCGCGGTCGGCTCGAGCAACGCCGTCTCGTCGCCCGTGAGCACGTCGATCGCCCTCGCCCCCGTGGCGCTGAGCGAGACCCGCGCGCTCGTCACGCGGCGGAACCGCCCCGCGGCGAGCGTGCGCAGCACGAGCTGCCGCTCGTAGCCCGTGCCCACGTGGGGCAGCAGCTGCTCGAACGGCGTGACGACCTCGAGCTGCGCGCCGGTGGCGGCGAGGCTCAGCAGCACGCCGGAGGCGTAGGCGGTGCCGTCGTCGTCGACCACCAGGATGCGGTCGCCGAGCGCCGCGGGGTCGTCGATGGCCGCGAACGCGTCGACCATGCGGGGCCGCTCTCCCGCGAACGCGTCGTCGATCGCGAGGCTCGTGCCCGCGGGGGCGGCGGCGCCCGTGGCCAGCACGACGCCGTCCGGCCGCGTCGCGCGGATGGCGTCGGCCGTCGCCGGGGCGCCGAGCCGCAGGTCGACGCCCGCGGCGCGCGCATCGCGCTCGAGGTCGGCGGCGAGCAGCGCGACCGAGCCGCGGCCGGGCACGCGCGCCGCCCGCAGCAGCTGCCCGCCGAGCCGCGCCTCGCGCTCCAGCAGCGTCACGGCGTGGCCGAGCCGCGCGAGGTCGACTGCGGCGCGCAGGCCCGCGGGCCCGCCGCCGACCACGGTCCAGCGCGCCGGGCGCACGGCTCGCTCGGGCACCGGCTCGAGCTCGCGGCCGGCCTGCGGGTTGACGGTGCAGGTGACGGCGAGCCCCTGGCTGCCGCGGCCCAGGCACCCCTGGTTCAGGCGGATGCAGTGGCGGATGCCGTCGGTCGCGCCCGTGAGGAGCTTGGTCGCGAGATCCGGGTCGGCGAGCTGGCCGCGCGTGAGCGCCACCATGTCGGCGATGCCGCTCGCGAGCACCTCCTCGGCCTCCTCGACCGAGCGCGCGGCGCCGACGCCGAACACGGGGAGGTCCGGATTGGCGCGCTTGAGCGCCGCGACGTCGTCGCGCAGCCACGCCGCCGGCATCGCCGAGGACGGGAAGACCCAGTGCACGTCGTGGTAGCCGCCCGCCGCGGTGTCGAGGAAGTCGATCCGCGCCTCGGCGCGCAGCGCCGCGACGAGCTCGCGGCAGGCGGCCGCGTCGAGGCCCGCCTCGTTGTGCTCGTTCGCCACGATCCGGATGCCGACCGTGAAGTCGTCGCCCACGCGTGCCCGCACGGCCCGCAGCACCTCGCGCGGGAACCGCGTGCGGCCCTCGAGGTCGCCACCGTACGCATCCGACCGCCGGTTGTAGAGCGGGCTGAGGAACTGGTGCAGCAGGTAGCCGTGCGCCATGTGGATCTCGACGCCATCGAAGCCGCCCAGGCGCGAGCGCTCGGCCGCGTCGGCCCATGCCTCGACGAAGGTCGCGATGTCGCGCTCGCTCGCCTCGCGCGTCGCGACGGCGGTGGAGGGCGAGAGGATGCGGCTGGGCGCGTACACGGGCCGCGGCCCGTCGGGCCCCTCGGGCGAGGCCTGCGCGCCGTGGTGGTTGAGCTGCACGAGCACGCGCGAGCCGGCCTCGTGGATGGCGTCGGTCATGCGGCGGTTCGCGTCGACCGCCTCGGGCCGCCAGGCATCCTCGAAGCCGCGCGTCGAGGCGCTCGGGTGCACGAGGTGGTTGCCGGCGACGAAGAGGCCGCAGCCGCCCTGGCCGTCCGCGCCGCGGGCGCGGCGGACGAAGTAGGCGGTCTCGCGGTCGGACTCGACGCGGTCGGAGTACTGCTTGGAGTGCGCCGCCTGCATGATGCGGTTGGGCGCCTCGAACGTGCCGATGCGGAGCGGCTGGGCGAGGAGGCTCACACGTCGATAGTGGCAGGCGCGCGAAGCAGTTCGGCGCGTCGGCACGCCGCGCTGGCCCGGGCATGCCCTGGCCCTCTACCATGAACGTGCACTTCAGGCACGATTGCGAGGTCATCCCCAGTGGACGAGCAGCCCGAGCGGGAGCCCACGGGCTCCGCCGACGCTGAGGCGCGCCGTCGCATCGCCGTGCTCGCCGAGCTGCGCAGGCGCCGCAACCGCCGCCGCTGGACCGTCGGCCTCTCGACGCTCGCCGCCACGGCCCTCATCGCCTCGGGCTCGATGATCGCGTGGAGCTCGCAGGCGCGGGCGGGCGAGCTCGCCGGGCAGATCGAGGCCTGGCACGAGGAGCACGACCGCGCAGGCTGCGAGCTCGCCGTGCGCATCGTGAGCGCCGTCGGGCTCGAGCGCCGCGCGCAGGACGTGCTCGAGGCCGCGGAGCACGTCGCGGGCGCCGAGATGCTGCTGCCCTCGACCGAGCGCACCGTCTTCGCCGAGCAGCGCGAGAGCGTGCTGCGCACGATCGCCGATGGCGGCTTCGTCACCGACGAGGATCGCGAGCTCGCCGACACGTGGGAGGCGCGCGCCGCCGCGTCGGGCGACCCCGAGTCGTACGACGTGCTGGCCGAGTGCCTCGAGGCGGCGGCTGCCGAGCGCGAGCCGGTCGCGGGCGTCACCGCTGAGCGCGCCGACGCGCTCGCGCGCGAGCTGCGGGCGCTCGGCGACCCGCGCGACTTCGACGACGCGCGCATCGACCGGCTCGAGGCCGCGATCGGACAGCTGAAGGCCTCCGCAGCTCCGGCCGCGCAGCAGCGCGTCGAGCTCGCCGAGCTGCAGGCGCAGCTCGACCTCGCGCCGCCCGGCGCGATCGCGAGCCTGCGCAGCGCCGACGCGCACCTCGCCGCCGTGCTGGCCGTGCTGCGCGGCGAGCACACGCCCTCGGACGTGCTCGACCTCGTGGAGGGCATGACGCTGCACGTCGCCGCCGCGTGGATGGCCGAGGCGTGGCAGCTCGAGGCGACGGGTGACCGCGCCGCCGCCGCCGAGCTCGCGGCCGCCTCGCAGCAGACCCGCGACGCGATCGCGAACGCGACGCCGCGCCCCGTCACCGACCCCGGCACGACGCGGCCCACGCCGACGACGCCGCCGCGCGGAGAGTCGCCGGGCACCGGCGCTCCCGCCCCGAGCGAGCCCGCGCAGCCGGCACCCACGCCGCCGCCGACCGAGGTCGTCGGGCCCGTCCAGCCGGCGCCGGGCCCCGACCCCGGTCCCGCGCCCGAGCCCGAGCCGGAGCCCGACCCCGAGCCCGAGCCGATCGAGCCGGAGCCCGGTCCGACCGAGCCCGGCATCGTGCTCCCCGAGCCGCCGACGGGCCCGGGCACCGCCTCCTGACGCGCGGGAGCCGCATCCGCCACCCATCATCGGTGCTTTGCGGCATGATCGAGTGCATGACGACGAGCAATGACGCTCCCCTGCGCTTCGACTCGCTCGCGGTGCACGCGGGCCGCGAGGACTTCGAAGCGCTGGGCGTGCACGCGAGCCCCATCGACTTCTCCTCCACCAACCCGCTGCCGGGGGTGGAGTCCGGCGGCGACGCGTACGAGCGCATGGCCACGGGCGGCGACATCGGCGACGGCTCCGCCGTCTACCAGCGGCTCTGGAACCCGACGGTCGCCCGCTTCGAGGGCGCGCTCGCGGCGCTCGAGGGCGCCGAGGCGGCGGTCGCGTTCGCGTCGGGCATGGCGACCGTGACGGCCGTGATCATGGCGGCCAAGCAGCGCCGCGGCAGCCACGTCGTGGCGCTGCGGCCGCTCTACGGCGGCACCGACCACCTGCTGGCGACCGGCCTGCTCGGCACCGAGACGACGTTCGTGGATGCGGTCGAGCACGTCGAGCGCGCCGTGCGGGCCGACACGGGGCTCGTCGTGGCCGAGACGCCCGGCAACCCCACGCTCGAGCTCGTCGACCTCGAGGCGCTCGTCGCCGCGGCCGGCGATGCGCCCGTGCTGATCGACAACACGTTCGCGACCCCGGTGCTGCAGCGCCCGCTCGACCACGGCGTCGCGCTCTCGCTGCACTCGGCGACGAAGTACATCGGCGGCCACGGCGACGTGCTCGGCGGCGTCGTCGCGTGCGACGAGGAGTGGGCGCAGGCGCTGCGGCCCATCCGCGCCATCACGGGCGCCATCGCGCATCCCATGAGCGCGTACCTCATGCATCGCGGGCTGCAGACGCTGCCGCTGCGGGTGCGCGCGCAGCAGGCGGGAGCGCAGCAGGTCGCGGAGGCGCTCGGCGCGATGCCCGGCGTGCGCGAGGTGCGCTATCCGGGGCTCGAGGGATGCGACCCCGCCGGCCTCGTGGGTGCGGGCAGGCAGATGAGGGGGCCGGGCTCGATGATCTCGATCGACGTCGGCTCGTACGA
>DASSWM010000200.1:0-7325 GCA_035704865.1 Agrococcus sp. | reverse complement strand
GACCCCGTGCAGCTACTCGGCTGGGTCGGCAACGAGCGGCTCGAGCAGCTCGCGGCCGACGACGCGTTCGTCGCGCGCGTCGACGCGCTCGCCGACGACCTCGACGACTACCTCTCGCAGGCGCGCGGGTACCAGTCGCTCGCGGACGTGCCGCAGTCGATCGCCTACTTCTCGCCCGAGTTCGGCATCACGAGCGCGCTGCCGCAGTACTCCGGCGGCCTCGGCATCCTCGCCGGCGACCACCTCAAGGCGGCGAGCGACCTGGGCGTGCCGATCATCGGCGTCGGCCTGTTCTACCAGGCCGGCTACTTCAAGCAGGCGATCTCGGGCGAGGGCTGGCAGCAGGAGTCCTACCCCGTGCTCGACCCCGACGGCCTGCCGCTGAAGATCCTGCGCAACGCCGACGGCACGCACGCGGTGGTCACGCTCGCGCTGCCCGGCGGGCGCGCGCTGCACGCGCGCATCTGGCAGGCGACGATCGGCCGCGTGCCGCTGCTGCTGCTGGACACGAACATCCACGAGAACGACAGCGAGCTGCGCGGCGTCGCGGCCCGCCTCTACGGCGGCGGCGGCGAGCACCGGCTGCGGCAGGAGCTGCTGCTGGGCATCGGCGGCGTGCGCGCGCTCGCGGTGCACGCCGAGCTCACGGGCGCGCCGGCGCCGGACGTGTTCCACTCGAACGAGGGCCACGCGGGCTTCCTCGGCATCGAGCGCATCTCGCGGCTCATCGCCGAGGGACTCTCCTTCGACGAGGCGCTGCAGGTCGTGCGGGCCGGCACGGTCTTCACGACCCACACGCCCGTGCCCGCGGGCATCGACCGCTTCGACATCGAGATGGTGCGCCGCCACCTCACGGGCGACCTCGTGCCGGGCGTCGACGTCGAGCGCGTGCTCGAGCTCGGGCGCGAGGACGACGCGGGCATCTTCAACATGGCGCAGCTGGGCTTCTCGCTCGCGCAGCGCGCGAACGGCGTCTCGAAGCTGCACGGCAAGGTCTCGCGCAGCATGTTCGCCAGCCGCTGGCCGGGCTTCGACGCGCAGGAGGTGCCCATCACGTCGGTCACCAACGGCGTGCACGGCCCCACCTGGACCTCGCCCATCCTCAAGCACCTCGCCGAGCGCGAGCTCGGCACGCTCGACACGACGCGCTGCGACTGGGGCTCCGACGCCGTCTCCGACGAGACGCTGTGGGCCGTGCGGCGCGAGATGCGCGCGGGCCTCGTCGCGGAGGCGCGCGAGCGCACGCGCGCGAAGCACCAGCGCAACGAGGGCGTCGCGCCCGCCTGGATCGACGACCTGCTCGACCCCGACGTGCTGACGATCGGGTTCGCGCGCCGCGTGCCGACCTACAAGCGGCTCACGCTCATGCTGCACGACCGCGATCGGCTGCGCGCGCTGCTCACGCACCCCGAGCGGCCCGTGCAGCTCGTGATCGCGGGCAAGGCGCATCCGGCCGACGAGGCGGGCAAGGCGCTCATCCAGGAGCTCGTGCGCTTCTCGCTCGAGCCCGACGTGCGCGGCCGCATCGTGTTCCTCGAGAACTACGACATCTCGATGGCGAAGTCGCTCTACCCGGGCTGCGACGTGTGGCTCAACAACCCGCTGCGCCCGCTCGAGGCGTGCGGCACCTCCGGCATGAAGGCCGCGCTCAACGGCTCGCTCACCCTGTCGATCCTCGACGGCTGGGGGGAGGAGTACTTCGACGGCCAGAACGGCTGGGCGATCCCGTCGGCGCACGAGCACATGGGCGCCGCCGAGCGCGACGCGTTCGAGGCGAACGCGCTCTACGAGCTCATCGAGCACCAGGTGGCGCCACGCTTCTACGATCGCGACGAGAGCGGCAGGCCGACCGCGTGGATCGCCTCGATCCGCCACACGCTCGCGACGCTGAGCCCCGAGCTCTCGGCCGAGCGCATGCTCGCGGAGTACGTCGACCGGCTCTACGCGCCCGCGGCAGAGGCCGCCGCAGCAGCCGCCGCCGACGGCGCGGCCCCCGCGCGCGAGTTCTCGCAGTGGACGAGGCGGATGCGCGACGGCTTCGACGCGGTCCAGGTGCGCCACGTCGAGGTCGAGGGCGTCGACGTGCCGCCGGTCGTCGGCGACGATGTGCGGGTCCGCGGTTTCGTCGAGCTGGGGCAGCTGCGGCCGGAGGACGTCACGGTCGAGGTCGTGGCAGGCACGATCACCGAGGAGGGCGAGCTGCGCCACGCGCGCCGGTTCCCGCTCGAGCTCGTGGGCGCGGACGGCGCGGTGCACCGCTTCGAGTCGGCGATCGCGCTGCCGGCCGCGGGCACGTTCGGCTACACCGTGCGCGTCGTGCCGAAGCACGACATGCTCGCCTCCGACGCCGAGCTGGGCCTGGTCGCCTACGCCAAGGGCTGATCGGCGGGCGCCGCCGGCGACGGCAGCGGCCGCAGCCGCATGACCGTCGCCGTCGGCACGCCGCTCGCCGGCACGCCGTGCACGGCGTAGACGCGCAGGCTCATCGCGGTCATCGCGACCCTGGCGCCCGGCGCGAGCCGCTCGTCGTCGTGGTGCTCGGCCGCGGAGTCCCACAGCAGCTCGAGCTCGGTGGCGCCGTCGGGCGCGGGGCTCGTGACGAGCGTGTCGCGCGGCGAGCCGTGGAAGATCACGAGCACGCGCGAGTACGGCTCGTCGACGGGCGTCGACTCGGCGAGCAGCTGCATGGTGCGCTCGTGCGAGTGGTCCCAGTCGTCGATCGTCATGGGCTCGCCGGCCGCGTTGCTCCACTCGAGGTGCGAGGAGCCCGCGACGCGCTGCTCGGTCTGGCCGTACCAGAGCGGGCGCAGCGCCGCGTGGTCGCGGCGCAGCTGCAGCAGGCGGCGCGTCTGGGCGAGGAACGCGTCCTGCCAGTCCTCCCGGTCCCACCGCATCCATGTCAGTGCCGAGTCCTGGCAGTAGGCGTTGTTGTTGCCCCGCTGCGAGCGGCCGAGCTCGTCGCCCATCGTCAGCATCGGCACGCCCGCCGAGACCAGCAGCGTGCCGAGCACGTTGCGCATCGACTTGCGCCGGTCGATCCGCACGCCCAGGTCGTCGCTCGGGCCCTCGACGCCGTGGTTGAAGGAGCGGTTCTCGTCGGCGCCGTCGCGGTTGTCCTCGCCGTTGCCCTCGTTGTGCTTGCGGTCGTAGCGCGTGAGGTCGGCGAGCGTGAAGCCGTCGTGCGCCGTGATGAGGTTGACGCTCTCGAGCGGGCCGCGCTGCGCGGCGAAGAGGCCGGCCGAGCCGGAGACGGCGTGCGCGAGCGGGCCGACGCCGGTCGCACCCTCGCCGCCCTGGCGGAACGAGCGCAGATCGCTGAGCCAGAACTGCCGCACCGTGTCGCGGAAGCGGTCGTTCCACTCGCTGAAGCCCGCGGGGAAGCGCCCGGTCTGCCAGCCGTCGGGGCCGACGTCCCACGGCTCGGCGATCATCGTCGCGTCGGCGAGCGCCGGGTCGGCGAGGATGCGCTGCAGCAGCGGGTGCTCGGGGTCGAACGCGCCGTCGGCGCCGCGCCCGAGCACGGGCGCGAGGTCGAAGCGGAAGCCGTCCACGCCCATCTCGCGATGCCAGTAGCGCAGCGAGTCGAGCACGAGGTGCTGCGCGGCCGGGACCGAGAAGTCGACGGTGTTGCCGCAGCCGGTCCAGTCGACGAGCGCGCCGTCGGCGCCGACGCGGTAGTAGGAGGCGTTGTCGATCAGCCGCAGGCTGGAGGGCGGGCCGCCGATGCCCTCCTCGGCCGTGTGGTTGTAGACCACGTCGAGGAGGACCTGCAGCCCGGCCTCGTGCAGCAGCCGCACCATGCCCTTGAACTCGCGCAGCACGCCGCCCGTGCCGTCGAACTGCGCGCGCCGCGAGGCGTAGGCGCTGTGCGGGGCGAAGAACGAGAGCGTGTTGTAGCCCCAGTAGTTGACGCGCCCCTGCTGGATGAGCCGCTGCTCGGAGACGAACAGGTGCACCGGCAGCAGCTGGACCGTCGTGACGCCCAGGTCCTGCAGGTAGCGGATCGTCGACGGATGCGCGAGGCCCGCGTAGGTGCCGCGCAGCTCGGCCGGCATGTGCGGGCTGAGCTTCGTGAGCCCCTTCACGTGCGCCTCGTAGACCACCTGGCAGTCGAGGGGGATCTCGGGCCGCCCGACGCCGCCCCAGTCGAAGTCGTCGTCGGCGACCGTCGCGCGGTGCTGCCCGTGCGGCGTGCGCACGACGCCGCGCGCGTGCGGCGGCAGGGCGTTGCGCGTCCAGTCGAAGGCGTGCCCGGGGCCGGAGGGCCCGTCGACGCCGAGCGCGTAGGGCGTGCCGATCGGCAGCCGGTCGGTCTCGACCACGAAGACGTCGCCGCGGCGCTGCATCGGGATGGCGTCGAGCAGCCAGTCGGGATCGTCGCGGTCGAACAGCCGCAGCTCCATGCGCTCGGCGTGCTTCGACCACACGCTCAGCCGCTGGCCGCCCTCGATGCGCTCGAGCCCGTGCGCACGATCGGGATCCTCCACCGGCGGCCGTCCGACCTCGATGCGCTCGAGTCGGCGCGCACGATCGAGAGCCTCCATCACGCGCTCTAGGCTAGATGGTCATGCGGCTCTTCGATCACGCCGCCGCCACGCCCATGCGGGAGTCGGTCCGGCAGGCGCTGGCGAGCGCCGAGCCGCTCGCCAACCCGGCGTCGACGCACCGCGAGGGGCAGCGCGCCCGTGCTGTGCTCGAGGATGCGCGCGAGCGCATCGCGGCAGCGGTCGGCGCGCACCCGACCGAGGTCATCTTCACCTCCGGCGGCACCGAGTCGATCAACCTCGCGCTCAAGGGCGCGTGGTGGGCGGCGCGCGAGGCGCACGGGGCGGGCGAGGGCGGCGCGATCGTGGTGCCGGTCGCCGAGCACCACGCCACGCTCGACGCCGTCGAGTGGCTCGAGCGGCAGGGAGCGCAGCTGCGCTGGATCGGCGTCGACGCGCGCGCGGTGACCGACCACGAGGCCTTCGCGACGGCCCTCGCCGACAACCGGGACGCATCCGCCGTGCCCTCCGTGCTCGCGACCATGCTCGTCGCGAGCAACGAGCTCGGATCGATGCAGCCGGTCGAGCAGGTGGCGGATGCGTCGGCTCGCGCGGGCGTGCCGCTGCACCTCGACGCCGTGGGCGCGTTCGGGCACGTGCCGCTGCGCTTCGCCGAGACCGGCGCGTCGCTCATGAGCGTCGCGAGCCACAAGCTCGGCGGGCCGCACGGCGTCGGCGCCCTCGTCGTGCGGCGCGATGCGCGGCTCGAGGCGCTGCACCACGGCGGCGGGCAGCAGCGCGGGCTGCGCTCGGGCACGCAGGACGCGCTGGGCGCATCGCTCTTCGCGCTCGCGGCGGAGGAGGCGGTCGCCGAGCTCGAGTCGGAGTCGGCGCGGCTGCGCGGGCTCACCGAGCGGATCCTCGCGGCGGTCGCGGCGCTGCCGGGCGCGCGGGTGCTCGCGAGCGACGATCGGCTGCCGCACATCGCCCACTTCGTCGTCGAGGGCGCGCAGGGGGAGTCGCTGCAGTTCCTGCTCGACGAGGCCGGCTTCGCCGTCTCGAACGGCTCGGCCTGCTCGGCCGGCGTCGCGCGCGAGTCGCACGTCGTGCGCGCCTGCGGCGTGACGGGCGTCGCACCGCTGCGCCTCTCGCTCGGCCGCACGACGACCGCCGACGACGTCGACGCGCTGCTCGCGGCGCTGCCCGCCGCGATCGCGCGCGCTCGCGCGCTCTGACGCGATCGACGGGGCTCCGCGCGGAGCGGTCGGTAGCCTGGTGGGGTGACAGGCGCAGTGGGGAGGCGCACAGGAAGGTGCTGGCAGCGATGTCGGGCGGCGTCGACTCGGCCGTCGCGGCGGCGCGCGCCGTCGACGCCGGGCACGAGGTCGTCGGCGTGCACCTGGCGCTCAGCCGCATGCCCGGCACCCTGCGCACCGGCAGCCGCGGCTGCTGCACCGTCGAGGACGCCATGGATGCGCGCCGCGTCGCCGACCGGCTCGGCATCCCCTTCTACGTGTGGGACTTCTCCGAGCGCTTCCACGCCGACGTCGTGCAGGACTTCGTCGACGAGTACGCGGCGGGCCGCACGCCCAACCCCTGCCTGCGCTGCAACGAGAAGATCAAGTTCGAGGCGCTGCTCGACCGCGCGATCGGGCTCGGCTTCGACCGGGTCGTGACGGGCCACTACGCGCGCGTCGAGCACACGGACTCGGGTGTCGAGCTGCACCGCGCCGCCGACTGGGCGAAGGATCAGTCGTACGTGCTGGGCGTGCTCACGGCCGAGCAGCTCGCGCACTGCTGGTTCCCGCTCGCCTCGACGCCGTCGAAGGCCGAGGTGCGGGCCGAGGCCGCCGAGCGCGGCTTCCTGCTGGCGCAGAAGCCCGACAGCCACGACATCTGCTTCATCCCCGACGGCGACACCCGCGGCTTCCTCGCCGAGCGGCTCGGCTCCGACCCGGGCGAGATCGTCGACCGCGACGGCGCGGTCGTCGGCAGCCACGACGGCGTGCACGGCTACACCGTCGGCCAGCGCCGCGGGCTCTCGCTCGGCGTGCCCTCGCCCGACGGGCGGCCGCGCTTCGTGCTCGAGGTCAAGCCCTCGTCGCGCCAGCTCGTCGTCGGCCCGCGCGAGGCGCTCGCCGTGTCGCGCCTGGCCGGCACCCGCATCTCCCATGCCGGGGCACCGCATCCGGCCCTCGTCCGAGACGGCGATGCGCTCGAGGTCGAGGTGCAGATCCGCGCGCACGCCGACCCCGTGCCGGCGCGCGCCCGCATGGTGGGCGACGAGCTCGTGATCGACGCCGACGAGCCGCTCGCCGGTGTCGCGACGGGCCAGTCGGCGGTGCTCTACCTCGGCACGCGCGTGCTGGGCCAGGTCACGATCGACCGCACGGTGGCTGCCGACGAGCCGGCGACGCTGGGCGAGCGCGTCTCTGCGTGAGCCTGCTCGACGGGCTGCGGACGATCGAGCACGCGGGCCGGCGGTCGCTGTGCGAGTCGACCGGCGGATGGCGGCTCGTGCGCTGCCCGCAGACGCCGCTGCCCTGACGCCGCTGCCCTGACGGCGCGAGCCGCCAGCGCTCGGTGTCGGGTGCGCGGAGCGCTCAGTGGTGGCCGTGCTCCTCGAGCTGCGACTCGTCGATCTGCGGGGCGTCGTCCGCGTCGTCCTGCGCGGGCTGCACCTGGCCGTGCTCGCCGTGCGGCACGGCGTAGCGGCCGGCGTCGGTGCCGGCGAGCGCGCTCGTCGCGACGGCGGCGACGATCGCGGCCGATCCGACGAGCGAGAGGAGGGCGATGAGGGGCTTCGGCTCGTTCGCTCCTGCGCGAGCCGGCACCGGCCGC
>DASSWM010000199.1:0-2618 GCA_035704865.1 Agrococcus sp. | reverse complement strand
TCGCTGCCGCTCGATGCGCCGGCGCACGTGCCGTGGTGGGGCGATCGCGGCGACGTCACGATGCATCGCCTGCTCGTGCACCTGATCGCGGAGATCGCGCGGCACGCGGGCCAAGCCGACATCGTGCGCGAGTCGATCGACGGCGCGACCGGGCTGCGCGCGGGTGTCTCGAACCTGCCCGAGGGCGATGCGCAGTGGTGGGCCGCCTACGTGCAGCGGCTGCGCGAGACGGCCGAGGCCGCGGGGGAGTAGCGCTCCAGCCGCCCGTCTGGCCGTCAGGACTGCGCGGGGTTGTCCGGGTCCCAGCCCTCCGCCGGGTTCTCCTTCGCGTCCTCGCCCACCGTCGGCTGCTCCACGTGGGCGCCGCCGTGCGCCCCGCCGACGACGACGTCGACGTCCTGCGCGTCGCTGTGGTGCCGGTGCGTGGGCCGCCGCTCGTGTCCGTGGCTCTCGCTCATCGCCGTGCCTCCTCCCGCGCGGCGCCGCAGCCGCGCATGCTCCGACCGTACGCCCGCACGCCCGCGGGCGCCACGGTCCGGATGCGGGGCGCGGACGTGCGGATGCGTCAGGCCGTCACGGTCTGACGCGCGCGAGCCGCGTCGATGCGCGCGTACGCGAGCGCCTCGGCCGCTTCGAGCGTCGTGGTGCCGTGCTCCCGGGCGCTCGTGAGCACGCTGCGGACGGTGTCGCCGATGCCGGTGAGCCGCTCGGCGATCGCCGGCCACTCGAGGCCGTGGGCGATGCCCTCGAGGTGGATGACGCCGCCCGCGTTCACGACGAAGTCGGGCGCGTAGACGATGCCGCGCTGCTGCAGCCGCTCGGCGCCGGAGCGGTCGGCGAGCGGGTTGTTCGCGGGCCCGACGACGGCGCGCACGGGCAGCGCGTCGATCGCCTCGTCGGTGAGGATGCCGCCGAGGCCCGCGGGCACGAGCACGTCGGCCTCGGTCGTGAGCGCGGCGTCGGGGCTGATCCACTGCGCGTCGAGCTCGGTCGCGAGCTGCTGCTTGCGGTCGTCGATGTCGGTGACGATCAGGCGAGCGCCGTGGCCGGCGAGCATGCGCGCGAGCCGGCCGCCTACCTGGCCGAGGCCCGAGATGACGAACGAGCGGCCCTCGATGGCCTCCGAGCCGAAGGCGGCCTCGAGCGTGGGGGCGATGGAGGAGAAGACGCCGAGCGCCGTGGCGCCGGCGGGCTCGCCCGCGCCGCCCTTCTCGGCCGGCAGGCCCACGACGTGCGCGGTGCGCTCGCGCACGACGACCATGTCGTGCTCGGTCGTGCCGACGTCCTCGGCGGTGCGGTAGCGGCCGTCCATCAGCTCGACGAGGTCGCCGAGGTCGAGCAGCGACGCGTGGCGCCGGTCGCTGTCGAGGTGCTCACCCATGGGGAGCGCGATGACGGACTTGCCGCCGCCTGCGTCGAGGCCGGCCGCGGCGTTCTTGAGCGTCATCGCGGCGGAGAGCCGCAGCGCATCCGCCTGCCCGTCCGCCCAGGTCGGGTACGTCCACATCCGGCAGCCGCCGAGGGCGGGGCCGAGTGCGCTCGAATGCAGTGCGACGGTGATGACGAGTCCGCTGCGGGCGCCCTGGGCTGTCAGGACGCGCTCGTGCGAGAACTCAGGGATTGCGCTCATGGTGCTCTCCTCGTTGAGTGCCGGAGGCCGCGGATCGCGCGGCTGCTTCGATCTTGGTGCGGATGCGCGGCCCGCGCAAGCGGGCGCGTCGCCGTTGCGCGCGGTGCCCAGCGGGAGACGGTTCCGGAGTGCAGGAGTGCGCAGCTCGACCGGCGCCGCTGCGCTCGTGCGTTCGCGGGCCCGCGCTCGCAGGCGTGTGCCGGCGGCGCGCTGGGCCGCTACCGGCGCGGCCGAGCCGGCGAGAGTGCGCGGAGATCCTCGATGAGCGGGATGCTCGCGAACACGAGCAGGATGCTGGCGGTCGGCACGACCGTGACGAACCCGATCACCTGGTAGGCGAGCGCGCCGATCACGCCGCCCGCGAAGAAGGTGCCGACGAGCAGCGAGTGCAGGCCGAGCCTGTCGAGCTGCGGGCGCACGGGGTCGGGGTCGTCCCGGCGCACTGGATAGACGAGCTTGCCGAGCTCGATGCCGATGTCGGTCACCATGCCGGTCACGTGCGTCGTGCGGATCTGCGCGTCCGAGATCTTCGTGATGATCGCGTTCTGCAGGCCCATCGTGAGGCCCAGGAGCGCGATGAGGGCCCAGCTGCGCTCGGCGGAGGTGAGCTCGTGCGCGAGCAGGCCGATCAGCAGCACGAGCGCCGCCTCGACCAGCAGCACGATCGCGTAGCGGCTGCGGAGCCCACGGCGTCTCGCCCAGTTGAACAGCAGCGCGCAGCAGGCGGCGCCGAGCACGAACGAGCCGATGCCCGTGACGCACAGCAGCGCCACGCGGGCGGCGCCGAGCGCGAGACCGTCGGCGAGCATCGCGGTCAGGCCGGTCATGTGCGACGTGTACAGGCCGATCGCCATGAACCCGACGGAGTTCACGATGCCGGCGGTGAGCGCGAGCAGCACCGCGAGGTCGCGGTTGGTGCGAGCATCGCGATCGGGGCCGGCGAGAGCGCGAAGGTGCGCCGCCAGGCGCGCGCCGAGCCCCGCTCGAC
>DASSWM010000198.1:0-3112 GCA_035704865.1 Agrococcus sp. | reverse complement strand
CGATGCCGGCACGGGCGGTTGGCTGCTCGCGGCGGCGTTCGCGATCACCCCTGCGCTCCTCCTCATCTCGTCCGCACCTGCGCTGAGCCCGCTTCGCCGGGTGCGCGCCGACCTCGGCGGGGCGGGCGGCCCTCGCTTCCGATGGATCGCCGAGCTGGTCATCGTGCTGCTCGCCGCGGCCGCCGTCGTGCTGCTGCTCCGGCGCGGGCTCGAGACGTCGTCGGCCACGACGGGCGTCGATCCGCTGCTCGCCGCCGTGCCGCTGCTCCTCTCCCTCGTGGCGTGCGTCGTCGTGCTGCGGCTCTACCCGGTGCCGCTCGAACGTCTCGTACGCGGGGCGGCGGCCCGCCCGGGGCTCGTGCCATTCCTGGGGTCGGCCCGAGCCCTGCGTGACCCGTCGGCGGGGCTCGTTCCGGTGCTCGCCGTCGTGGTCGGCGTCTCGGTCGCCGTGTTCTCGTCGGTGCTGCTCGGCACCGTGCATGCCGGTGTCGAGACGGCCGCATCCGAGCGGGTCGGCGCCGACGCCGCGGTCTCTGGGCGGCCGCTCACCATCGCACAACTCGACGAGCTGCGTGAGGTGCCGGGCGTCGAGGCGATCGCGCCCGTGTACTCGACGCGTCCGGCCCGGATCACGATCGACGGGCGGCAGCGCTCCACGACGCTCATCGTCATCGACGTCGACGAGATGCGCCGCGTGCAGGCCGATCGTGCCGACGCGACCCCCCTGCCACCTGCGCTTGCCGAGCGGGCGGGCGCAGACGGTGTTCCCGTGCTGCTCTCTGGGCTCGTCGACTCGCTCATCAGCGACGCCTCCGACGTCGACCTCGAGGGCGAGGCGTTCGACATCCAGGGCGTCGTCGACGGCGCGACCGCCTACTCGCCGCGCAGCAGCTGGATGCTCATGGACCGCGCCAACGCCGAGCCGTTCACCGACACGCTGGTGCCGCGCACCGTGCTCGTGCGGTTCGAACCCGGCGCGGACGCGGCATCCGTCACTGGGCAACTCGGTGCCATCGCCGGCGACGGCACCGTCGTCGTCACGCCCGAGGACGTCGCGAGCGAGCTCTCCGACCGGCCGACCACGCGTGGGCTCGTGGTCGCGCTCATCGTGGCGATCGTGCTGGCGAGCCTGCTCACGGCCCTCGCGATCGTGCTGACGCTCGTCGTCGGCCGGCCCGCGCGCGAACGGCTGCTACCGCTGCTGTCGACGCTCGGCCTCACGCGGCGCGGCGAACAGGCACTCGTCGCCTGGGAGATCGGTCCCGTCACCGCGGTCGCCGTGGTCGTCGGCGCCGCGCTCGGGGCAGTGCTCCCGTTCGTCGTGCTGCAGGGCATCGATTTGCGCGCGTTCACCGGCGGCGACGCCCCACCGGCGGTCGCCTACGACCCGTGGCTCATCACCGCGGTGCTCGCGGGCTCGGTGCTCGTGACCGCGGTGGCGGCCGCAGCGGCGAGCCGCATCGGCAGCCGCGTGAATGCGGCACGCGCGATGCGCAAGGAAGAGGAAGGATGATCGACATGGCCGACACCCTGGCGGAACCGCACATCCTGTGCACCGACCTCGTGCGCATCTTCAGCGCCGACGGCGTGGAGGTGCAGGCCCTGCAGGGGCTCAACCTGCGCGTCGACGCCGGCGAGATGGTCGCCGTCGTCGGCGCATCGGGCTCGGGCAAGTCGACGCTGCTGACGATCCTGTCGGGTCTCGACACCGCCACGGCCGGTGTCGCCCGCGTCGCCGGGCACGACCTGCTCACGATGCGAACGCGCGAACGCGTCGCCTACCAACGGCACACCGTCGGATTCGTGTGGCAGCAGACCTCGCGCAACCTCCTCCCCTACCTGACCGCCGCCGAGAACGTGGCACTCGCGATGAACGTCGCGGGCACGCACCGCGGCGCGGCGCGCGCGACGCGGGTCGACGAGCTGCTCGACCTGCTCGACGTCGGCGCCGAACGCGACCGGCGGCCGGCCGAGCTGTCGGGCGGGCAGCAGCAACGCGTCGCGATCGCCGTCGCCCTCGCGAACGGCCCACTCGTGCTGCTCGCCGACGAGCCGACCGGCGAGCTCGACGAGTCGACGTCGGCGGCCGTGCTCGAGGCGATGCGCGGCGTGAACGAGGAGCTCGGCGTCACCACGCTGATCGTGACGCACGACCCGACGGTGTCGGGCCACGTGCGTCGCACCGTGCAGATCCGCGACGGTCGCACATCGACCGAGGTGCTGCGCTCGACGCGCGTCGACGAGCACGGCGCAGAGGAGCATATCGCAGAGGAGTTCGCCGTGCTCGACCGCGTCGGCCGCCTGCAGCTGCCGCACGAGTTCATGCAGAACCTCGAACTCCGCGACCGGGTGCGCCTCGCGCTCGAGACCGACCACGTCGGCGTGTGGCCGGGTCATGAGGGGTCGGATGCCGCGCCGCGGCGTCCTGCCGATGCGGCTCGGCCGAACGGGGCAGACGCCCGCGCCGCGGCATCCGAGAAGCGTGCATCGGAGCGCCCGGAACCGGAGCGACCACACGGCCGGCACGCCGCCGCCCCCACCGAGGCCGCCCCCACCGAGGAGGAACGATGACGACGCTCCGCGCCGAATCCGTCAGCCGTGTCTTCGAGACGAGCGGCGGTGTCGTGCACGCCGTCGACGACGTCTCGCTCACCGTCAGCCCGGGTGAGCTGCTCGTCGTGACCGGACCGTCGGGCGCCGGCAAGACGACGCTGTTGAACCTGCTCGGCGGACTCGACCGCCCCACCTCTGGCCGCGTGTTCCTCGGCGACCAGGAGCTCTCGTCGCTCGGCGAAGACGATCTGGCTGCGGTGCGCCGCGACCGACTCGGCTACGTGTTCCAATCGTTCGGGCTGATCCCCGTGCTCTCCGCGGCCGAGAACGTCGAAGTGCCGCTGCGCCTGCAGCGGATGGCACCGGCCGAGCGAGACGTGCGAGTCGCCGAGACGCTCGAGCTCGTCGGCCTCGCGGCGCACGCAGCGCAGCGCCCGTACGAGCTCTCAGGCGGCCAGCAGCAGCGCGTGGGCATCGCACGCGCGCTCGCGGCCCGGCCGCAACTGCTGCTCGCCGACGAGCCGACCGGTCAGCTCGACAGCGGCACCGCCGCGACGGT
>DASSWM010000197.1:0-4076 GCA_035704865.1 Agrococcus sp. | reverse complement strand
GCTCTGGCTCGGCGCCGCGCTCGTGGCGCACGCGGTCGTCTCCGAGCTCGTGCAGCAGCTCGCGCTGCCCGAGCGGTCGGGAGATGCGTGGGATGCGGTGGCCGACGTCGCGGGGGTCGCGATCGGCCTCGCGATCGGCGTGGCTCTCCTGCGCCTCCTGCGCCGACCGCATCCGTAGCGCGGGATCGGCGCCCGAGCGCTCGGGGCGCGGCTCAGCGGGCGGTGCGCTCCTGGTCGAGCGGGATCGGCTCGAGCCGCCGCAGCTGCGTCACGTGGCGCGGCTCGAGCTCGTCGAGCGTCGAGACGCCCAGCAGCGCCATCGTGCGCTCGATCTCGGTGCGCAGGATCGCGATCGTGCGGTCGACGCCCTGGCGTCCGCCGGCCATGAGGCCGTAGAGGTAGGCGCGGCCGATGAGCGTGAACTTCGCGCCCAGCGCCACCGAGGCGACGACGTCCGCGCCGCTCATGATGCCCGTGTCGACCATGACCGTCGCGTCCTTGCCGACCTCCCGCACGACCTGCGGCAGCAGGTGGAAGGGCACGGGCGCGCGGTCGAGCTGGCGCCCGCCGTGGTTCGAGAGCACGATGCCGTCGACGCCGCGGTCGATGAGCCGCACCGCATCCGGCACGTTCTGCACGCCCTTCACGACGAGCTTCCCCGGCCACATGCCGCGGATGATCTCGAGGTCCTCGTACGAGATCGTCGGGTCCATCGCCGAGTTCAGCAGCTCGCCGACCGTGCCGCCCGTGGTCGAGAGCGACGCGAACTCGAGCTTGGGCGTCGTGAGGAAGTCGAACCACCACCACGGCCGGGGGATGGCGTTGGCGATCGTCTTGATCGAGAGCGCAGGCGGGATCGAGAAGCCGTTGCGGGTGTCGCGCAGGCGCGCGCCCGCGACCGGGGTGTCGACCGTGAACATCAGCGTGTCGTAGCCGGCGGCGGCCGCGCGCTCGACGAGCCCGTAGGAGATCTCGCGCTGCCGCATGACGTAGAGCTGGAACCAGTTGCGCCCGTGCGGGTTGACCGCCTTGACGTCCTCGATCGTGGTGGTGCCGAGCGTCGAGAGCGTGAAGGGGATGCCGGCAGCGGCTGCCGCGCCTGCGCCGGCCGTCTCGCCCTCGGTCTGCATGAGCCGCGTGAAGCCCGTGGGGGCGATGCCGAAGGGCAGCGCGCTCGGGCCCCCGAGCACCGTCGTCGAGGTGTCGACGTGCTCGGCGGGCTTGAGGATGTCGGGGTGGAACTCGACGTCCTCGAACGCCTGCCGCGCGCGGGCGAGCGAGATCTCGCCGTCGGCGGCGCCGTCGGTGTAGTCGAACGCGGCCGCGGGCGTGCGCCGCTTGGCGATCGCTCGCAGGTCCTCGATCGTGAGCGCGGCGCTGAGCCGGCGCCGGCGCGCGTCGAGGTCGGGCTTCTTGAACTGCAGGAGCTCGACGAGCTCTCGCGGGTTGGGCAGCTGGCGCTTCATGGTCTCGAGCCTCTCAGTGTTCTGTCGGATGCGTCGTGGGCGGATGCGCTCGGTCGCTCAGCGCTCGTCGGCGCCGGTGGGCGCGACGGTCGCGGGCGCGGCCGCGGCGCCCGCGCCGGAGGCGGCGTGCTTGCCGGCGAGCGCAGCTCCGGAGGGCCGGTACTCCTCGAAGTCGGTCGGCTCGACGTGCGCGACGTGCTTGATGAAGTACGAGGCGATGATCGACAGCAGGGCGCAGAAGGAGACGTACGCCGCGATCGGCCACCACTGGCCGCCGCTGATCTCGAGCAGCCACGCGGCGATGAGCGGCGCGGTGCCGCCGAACACGGCCGCGCCCACCTGGTAGCCGAGCGTCGCGCCCGTGTAGCGCACCTCGGGGCTGAAGCTCTCGGCGATCAGCGTGCCGAGGATGGCGTTGACGCTGCCCCACAGGAGGCCGAAGCCGATGATCGTCGCGACGAAGACCGCCCAGTCGGCGCCGATGTTGAGGATGAGGAAGTACGGCACCGAGTAGAGGATCGTGGCGATCGCGGCGTAGCGGTAGAGCGGGGCGCGGCCGACGCGATCCGAGAGGCGGCCGAAGAACGGCATCCAGATCGTCGCGACGAGCGAGGCGGCCGCGACGGCGAGGAGCACCGTGTTCTGCCGCACGTCGAGGATGTTCACCGAGTAGGCGATCACGTACGTGCTGAAGATGTAGAACGGACCGGTCTCGGCCGCCTTCGCGCCGATCGAGACGAGCACGGCGCGCCAGTGCTTCGTGACGACCTCCTTGATCGGCAGGCGAAGCTGCTTGCCGGTCTCGCGGATGCGCTTGAACTCGGGCGTCTCGTCGAGGCTGTTGCGGATCCACAGGCCGATGAGCACGAGCACGATGCTGCCGACGAACGGCAGGCGCCAGCCCCACGCGAGGAACTGGTCCTCGGGCATGAGGGTCAGCAGCGCGATGACGCCCGAGGCGAGCAGCAGGCCGAGGCTGATGCCCATCTGCGGCACGGCGCCGTAGAGGCCGCGGCGGTTCTTGGGCGCGTACTCGTAGGCCAGCAGCAGCGCGCCGCCCCACTCGCCGCCGATGCCGATGCCCTGCAGGGCGCGGAAGACCAGCAGCAGGATGGGCGCCCAGATGCCGATCGCGTTGAAGTCGGGCAGCAGGCCGATCGCGACCGTGCCGCCGCCCATGAGCATGAGCGTGAGGAAGAGCGTCTTCTTGCGGCCGATGCGGTCGCCGATGTGGGCGAAGATCACCCCGCCGACGGGGCGGAAGAAGAAGGTGAGCGAGAACGACGCGTACGCGAGCATCGTCGAGAAGAAGGGATCGTCGGTGGGGAAGTAGATGCGGTTGAACACGAGCGCCGCGACGGTGCCGTAGACGAGGAAGTCGAACCACTCGATGACGCTGCCCGAGAGGCTGCCGAGCAGCACGCGGTAGTTGAGCCGCTCCCGCCCGGGCGGTGCTGCGATGGGTGTCGTGCTTGCCATGGCTCTCTCCCTTGAGAATCGTCCTGTGGTCAGACCGTGTGGTCAAACCATGTGGTCGAACCACACGAACGGTACGCCGGGCGCGGCCGCGATGTCAAGGCACGGGCACACCGCCACGGCATGTCGCAGCCCGCGCCAGAGCTGCGCAGGCCGCCGCGGGGAGGACTCGCGGCTACGCGTCGTCGGGGGTGGGCGCCGAGCCCTGCGAGGTCTCGGCGTAGTAGCCGCGGATGTGGTCGCGCAGCAGCGCGGCTGCGCCGGCCCGGTCCTGCTCGCGCATGAGCTCGTAGATCGCGCGGTGCTCGGATCGCAGCCGCTGCGCGGTCGACGGCCAGTCGGGCAGCGCCTCGGCACGCGCGAGCGTGTGATCCGCGATCGACGTGCGCAGCGCATCCATGAGCGTGCTGATGAGCGGGTTGCCGGCCGCGCGCGAGAGCGTGACGTGGAAGTCGGCGTCGAGCTGCAGGAACTCCGGCACGGGCAGGCCCGGCTCGTCCATGCGCTCGAGCAGCTGCTCGGCAGCGGAGCGGTCGCCGTCGGTGAGGCGCGCGTGCTCGGCCGACCACGTCTCGAGCAGCAGCCGCACCTGCAGGATGTGCGAGTGCTCGACGTGCTTGCTCGCGAGCTGCAGGTTGAGCGAGAGCGCGAGCGCCTGCTCGGGCGCCGCGGTGAGGATCGTGCCCGAGCGCGGGCCGGAGCCGGTCGCCGTGCGGATGGTGCCGATCGCCTCGAGCACCGCGAGCGCCTCGCGCAGCGAGCCGCGCGAGACGTGCAGGGTCTCGGCGAGCGCGCGCTCGCCGGGCAGGTGGTCGCCGATGGAGAGCCGGCCGCTCTGCAGCTCCGCCGTCACCCACTGCATGACCGTCTCGTGCACCTTCATCGGGCACGAGTATCGCAGGTGGCTGCGCGCCGGCCTCAGCAGATGCTCACGCAGCCTTGGGCGCCGTCGGACGCGGGTGTGCTTACGCTCGGGCCATGAGCGCTGCTCGAGAAGGCGGCTCCGGCGACCGCGCCGCGCCGCTGCCGCTGCCCGAGCGGCGCCGCCTGCGCTCGATCGGGGTGATCTCCGGCGGGCTCGTGGGCGTGGGCGTCGCCGTGCTCTTGCCCGGCCTGCTGTTCGCGGCGATCTTC
>DASSWM010000196.1:0-3618 GCA_035704865.1 Agrococcus sp. | reverse complement strand
TTCAGCATGCGGATCGCGGTCGGGCTCTTCGTGAGGATCTCGCGCGCCCAGTCGATGGCGGTCGACTCGAGCTCCGCATGGGGCACGGATGCGTTGATCGCGCCGGCCGCGAGGGCCCGGTCCGCGTCGTACTCGCGGGCGAGGCGACCCGGCTCGCGTACGGCACCGACGAGGCCGTCGAGGGTCGGGACTCGTTCCTCGAGAAGCGCGAGCCCGACTGGTCGCCGTACCCGTGGCACTACTGATGCGCCCGCCGCGAGTCGCCGGGCGCGACTGACCAGGCTGACCAGGCACACTGGACCGGAAGACCGCAGAGCGCGAAGGAGGTGCACCGTGGGAGTCGTCGTCGAGACGAGCGGATCCAGCGGCGTGCCCAAGCGCGTCATCCTCTCCGACGAGGCGATCCAGGCGTCGACCGACGCCGCGATCGAGCGGCTGGGCGGGGCGGGCCAGTGGGTGCTCGCACTGCCCGACCACTACATCGCCGGCATGAACGTGATCTGGCGCAACGAGGCGAGCGGCGCGCCGCTCGTGCGCACCGCGGGCGCCTTCACGGCCGAGGCGTTCGTCGAGGCCGTGCAGAGCCTCGAGCACGAGCGCAAGTACACCTCGCTCGTGCCGACGCAGCTCGCCCGGCTCGTCGACGCGGCGATGCTCGACCGCTCCTTCATCGGGCCGGTCGCGCGGCTCGACCGCATCCTGCTCGGCGGCCAGCGCGCGCCCTTCGGCCTCATCGAGCGCGCGGCGCGGCTCGGCTGGCGCATCACGCGCACCTACGGCGCGACCGAGACGGTGGGCGGATGCGTCTGGGACGGCAGGCCGCTGCGCGACGTCAAGGTGCGCCTGACCGACCAGATCGAGATCTCGGGCCCGCAGCTCGCCGACGGCTACGAGGATGCGGCGCTCACCGAGCAGCGCTTCCACACCGACGGCACCGGCACCCGCTGGTACAAGACGGGCGACGCCGGCTCGCTCATCGGCGGCACGCTGCAGGTCTCCGGCCGCATCGACGACGTCATCAACTCGGGCGGCATCAAGATCTCGCTCGCCGCGATCGAGCACGTCGTGCAGGTGTTCGCGCCCGACGCGGTCGTGGTCGCCGCGCCGCATCCGGAGTGGGGCGAGGTGCCGGCGGTCGTGACGACGCTCAAGCCGTCGCTCGCCGAGATCCGCGCCGCGGTCGCGAACGCGCTCGGCAAGCCCGCCCGGCCCAACCACCTCGTGACGGTCTCGGTCATGCCGACCACCGCATCCGGCAAGCCCGACCGCAAGCGGCTCGGGCGGCTGGTCGCCAGCCGCACGCAGGAGCGCCGCCGCCGCGGGCTCTTCGGCTGACCGCCGCGGGCCGCCTGCGCCGAGGCCGGCCGGGGCACGGCCGCGGCCGACGCGCCGATAGCATCGGGTCGATGGCTTCACCACGATCCGGCAACCCCGCCAGGCGCGCGCAGATCGCCGGCACCGCTCCGAGCCCCGCGACGCCCCGCGATTGGATCGCCGCGTCCCGCCCCCGCACGCTGGGCATGGCGATCGCGCCCGTCGCGCTCGGCACGGCGGCGGCGTTCAACGCCGAGGGCTACCACCTCGGCATCGCGCTCGCGTGCCTCCTGCTCGCGCTCTGCCTGCAGATCGGCGTGAACTTCGCGAACGACTACTCCGACGGCGTGCGCGGCACGGATGCCGTGCGCGTCGGCCCCGGCCGCCTCGTCGGCGCAGGCAAGGCGAGCCCTGCGGCCGTGCGGAACGTCGCGATCGGCTTCCTCGCCGCAGCCGCCGTCGCCGGACTCGCGGTGGTGCTGCTCTCGGGCCGCTGGTGGCTGCTGCTGGTCGGCGTCGTCTGCATCGCCGCGGCCTGGGGCTACACGGGCGGCAAGCGCCCCTACGGCTACTTCGCGCTCGGCGAGCTGATGGCCTTCCTGTTCTTCGGTCCGGTCGCCGTGATGGGCACCGTCTACGCGATGATCGGCCGCGTCACGGCCGACTCGATCGCCCTCGGCGTCGCGATCGGCTGCATCTCGGCCGCGCTCATGCTCTGCAACAACCTGCGCGACCTCGAGACCGACCGCGCCGCGGGCAAGCGCAGCCTCTCGACGCTCATCGGCCGCCGCGCCTCGAAGGCGCTGTACGTCGTGCTCATGCTCGTGCCGTTCGTGATCCTGTGGGTGTTCTCCTACGCGCTCGTGTTCGGCATCGCCGTGTTCGCCGTGCTGCTGCTGGCCGGCCCCGCGATGGTGATCGTGGTCATGGCGCGCACGCCGCGCGACCTCATCACCGCGCTGGGCCTCACCGGCATGACGGCGCTGCTCTACGGCGTCGGCCTCGCGATCGCCATCTGGGGCGGCCCGGCCGGATTCGTCAGCGCCACCTGACGCGCCTCGCGCTGCGCCGGCTCACGCAGCCTCGGCGCGCGCCCGGGCGCGCCGGCCCGCGCATCCTGTGCGCGCCCGCAGAGCTCGGATCAACGGCTGGGATGGCGCTCCATACGAGCACTTGGCGCGAGCGCCACGCAGGGAGGAGTGTCCGTCAGGCGCGGGCGGATGCCTCGGGATCGTCGCGCTCGTCGGTCCCATCGGTCCCATCGGTCGCGTCGCGCTCGCCTGTTCCGGGCCGCTCGAGCGCCGCATCCTCGACGTCCGCGTCATCGGGGCCGGCGCCCTCCTGCTTGCGGCCCTCGCGGATCCGCTGCAGGTCGGCCGCGGCCTCCTCGCGCAGCTTGCCGAAGAACACGATCGACGCCGCGAACGCGAACGCGAGCGACACGAGCAGCGAGAGCCACCACGGCACCGCGGCGATCATCAGCACGGTGAAGGGCACGAGGAAGAGGAGTGCGCGCACGACGAGGTAGCGCATCGAGGGGGCCATGCACCAAGTCTATGAGCGCCCCATAGCCACAGGTCGTACCCTGGGGTCATGAGGTGGCTCATCATCGGCGGAATCCTGGCCCTCGTGGTCACGGTGTACGCCCTCGTCGACCTGACGGTCACGGACGACCGACGCATCCGCCGCCTCAACCGCGTGCTGTGGGTCGTGCTCATCGTGGTGCTGCCCGTGATCGGCCCCGCGGCCTGGCTCACCTGGGGCAAGGGGCCGCGCTCGCAGGCGCGCCCGTTCGCGCCCGACGACGACCCCGCGTTCGCGAAGTCGCCGGACGTCACCGACGAGGAGGCCGACCGCCGCATCGCCGAGCTCGAGGCCCAGCTGGCCGCGCTCGACGGCGAGGACTTCAGCGTCGAGCCGCAGCGGCCCGTGAAGCCGGAGGCCGTCGAGCCCGAGAGCGACTCCGAGCCGAAGCCGACAGCCGAGCCGAAGCCGCAGCCCAAGCCGAAGCCGCAGGCCGCACCGAAGCCCCAGGCGGCGCCGAAGCGCGCGCCCAACCCCGGCCCCGTGACGGATGCGCCGAAGGGCACCGAGGGCGACGCCGACGGCCAGGGGCACCGCGCGCCCGGTGACGGCGGCGACTCCGCACGTGCCTGACGCGGGTCCGCCCGCAGCCGATCGCGCTGCGGTCGAACCGCCTGCGCCCGCCGAACGCGACGCGCCAACCCCGCAAGCCGCGTCAGACCCGCAGGCCGCGCGTGGCGCAGACGCGGCGCCTGGGCCACACGCCTCGCCAGAGCCTCA
>DASSWM010000195.1:0-12914 GCA_035704865.1 Agrococcus sp. | reverse complement strand
TGCTCGGTCGTGCAGGCCTCGACGACGCGGTCGATGTCCTCCTCGCGCAGGGCGGTGAGCACGACCGTGCCGCCCAGCACCGGCAGCGTGGGGCCGGCGAGCGGGCGGCCGCCGCCCGCGCCCGCGCCGCCACTGCCCGCTGCGGCGCTCATCGCAGGCCCATCGCCTCCAGCGCGCGAGCGAGCGTCGCGTCCGCCACCTCGGCCGCGCGGTCGGCGTTCGCCGCCAGCAGCCGGTCGAGCTCCGCCGGGTCGGCGAGCAGCTCGAGCGTGCGCTCCCGCACGGGCGCGAGCTCGGCGACGACGGCGTCGGCAACCGCCGTCTTGAACACGCCGTAGCCCTGGCCGGCGAACTCGGTCTCGAGCTGCGCGACGGGCGTGCCGGTGAACGCGCTCAGGATGCCCAGCAGGTTCGTGACGCCCGGCTTCTCGGCGCGGTCGGCGCGGATCGAGCCCTCGGTGTCGGTCACGGCCGAGCGCACCTTCTTGGCAGTCTTCGCCGGGTCGTCGAGCAGCCAGATGACGCCCTTGTCGTTGTCGGCCGACTTCGACATCTTCGCCTCCGGCAGCTGCAGGTCGTAGATGCGGGCGTTCGACTCGAGGATGACGGGCTTGGGCACCGTGAAGGTGGGGCCGTAGCGCTTGTTGAAGCGCTCGGCGAGGTCGCGCGTGAGCTCGACGTGCTGCTTCTGGTCGTCGCCGACCGGCACCACGGCGGTGTCGTAGAGCAGGATGTCGGCCGCCATCAGGATCGGGTAGGTGAACAGGCCGACCGAGGCCGCCTCCTGCCCGCCCTTGGCGGTCTTGTCCTTGAACTGCGTCATCCGGCTCGCCTCGCCGAAGCCCGTGATCGTGCTCAGCAGCCACTGCAGCTGCGCGTGCGCGGCCACGTGCGACTGCACGTAGAGGCACGAGCGGTCGGGGTCGATGCCGCCCGCGATGTACTGCGCGGCGACGGTGCGCACCTGCTCGCGCAGCACATCGGGCGCCTGCGGCACGGTGATGGCGTGCAGGTCGACGATCGAGAAGAAGGCCTCGAAGTCGTCCTGCATCGCGCGCCAGGGCTGCAGCGCGCCGATGTAGTTGCCGAGGTGGAGCGAGCCTGATGAGGGCTGCATCCCCGAGTAGAGGCGGGGCTTGGTCATGGCGGTCCCAGTCTGAATGATCATAGGTCGTAGTCGACGATGACGGGTGCGTGGTCCGACCAGCGGGTGTCCCACGTGGCGGCCTTGTCGACCCGGTAGCCGGAGGCGCGCGCGGCGAGCGCCGGCGAGGCCATCTGGTAGTCGATGCGCCAGCCCGTGTCGTTGTCGAACGCCTTGCCGCGCTGCGACCACCACGTGTAGGGCCCGTCGACATCCGGATGCGCGGCACGGCCGACGTCGACCCATCCGTGACCGCGGCCGCGCTTGCCGTCGACGCCCGTCACCATGCCGGTGCCGAGGAAGCGGTCGAGGTAGCTGCGCTCCTCGGGCAGGAAGCCGGCGTTCTTCTGGTTGCCCTTCCAGTTGCGGATGTCGAGCGGCGTGTGGCCGACGTTGAAGTCGCCCATCACCACGACGTGCTCGGCGTGCTCGCGCAGCTGCGGCAGCCGCTTGGCCATCGAGTCGAGGAACTTGTACTTCTCGACCTGCTTCGGGGTGCCGACATCGCCCGAGTGCACGTAGGTCGACACGACCGTGAGCGGCGTCTCGCCGACGAGGAAGTCGGCCTCGAGCCAGCGGCCCTTCGAGTCGAACGTCTTGAGGCCCAGGTCGGTGCGGTGGCCGATCGAGGGCTCGCGCGAGAGCACCGCGACGCCCGCGCGGCCCTTCGCCGTCGCGGGGTCGTGCAGCACGTGCCAGTCGGGCACGAGCGGCAGCAGATCCTCGTCGAGCGCGCGCACCTCCTGCATCGCGACGATGTCGGCGCCGGAGGCCTCGAGCCACTCGCCCATGCCCTTGCGGAAGGCGGCTCGGACGCCGTTGACGTTGATCGAGACGATGCGCACCATGCTCTCGAGCCTACCGAGCGCCGCCGACGCCCGACGCCCATCCGGGGTTGCCGACGGGGTGACGGATGCCTGCAGTCGCGTGCCGCAGTCGGGCACCAGGGACGGGGTGACGGATGCGTGCCGCAGTGCCGCCACGTGCCGACGGGGCTCAGCGGGTGCGCTTGGCGAGCCGCTTGTGGGCGCGCACGGCGTCGAGGCTCGGCTCCCTGCCCTCCTCGAGCTGCGCGAGCAGCCGCTTCGCCTCGCCGGGCGTGAGCTGCGCGTCGATGCCGCCCACCTCCACGAGCCGCGTGTAGGCGCGGCCGGTCGGCGTGACGGCGACGAACGCGAGCGCGAGCAGCAGTATCTGCATGATGAAGCCGAGCCAGATGAGGATGATGACGGGTGCGGCGACACCGGCGAGCAGCGGGTTGTTGTCGACCGAGCGGAACAGCAGCGCCGCGACCTGCTTGAGCGCGAAGAAGGCGACCGCGCACGCGAGGGCGGCAGGCACGATCATCTTCGCCGGCAGCCGCAGGCGGCCGCCGAAGCGGTAGAGCAGCAGCACGACCGACGTGTCGAGCAGCAGCTGGATGCCGATGCTGAGCAGCTGCGTCGTCCAGGCCAGGCCGAGCGCCTCGGCGAAGCCGGCCGTGACGACCTGGATGCCCGCCGAGACCACCACGAGCAGGCCGATGCCCGCCGCGACGCCGAAGTCGCCCAGCTTGAGCAGCAGGAAGTTCGCGCTCGGGTCGCCGAGGTCGAACATGGCGCGGAAGCCCTCGCGGCTCACGCCGATCCACGCGATCGCCGTGAACAGGATCGCCGCCGCAGCGATCGCTCCCGCCCAGCCGGAGATGCTCGTGCCGAGCAGCACGTCGATGCCGATCGCGCCGTCCTCGCCGAGCAGCCCCGGGATCGAGCCGGAGATCGAGTCGATCACCGCGCGCCGCAGCTCGACGTTGCCGCCCAGCACCGCCATGAAGATCGCGAAGGCGACGAACAGCGCCGCGAACAGCGACAGGAACGCCTGCAGCGTCATGCCCTGCGCCAGCACGGGCCCCCGCAGCTCGGAGTAGCGCATCCACGCGCGCACCGGCCATGATCGCTGCACTCGCTCGATGAGCTGCTTCATCACGACCTCTCGGCGTCGGTGCCTCCGTGGCGGCGGTTCGACGGCCCAGCGTAGTGTGGCCGCATGAGTGCGCTCTCAGGGGTCGGGGTCGGGCGCGGCATCGCTGCCGCGAAGGTGCTGCGGATGCCGGAGCCGCTCGATCCGCCCGGCGACGAGCCGTTCGCTGGCGACGTCGACGCCGAGCACGAGCGCGTGCGCGACGCGCTCGCCGAGGTCGCCGACGAGCTCACCGCGAGGGCGACGGCCGCGGGCGGCGACGCGCAGGAGGTGCTCGAGGCGGCGGCGCTCATGGCGCAGGACCCGGCGATCCTCGACGACGTCAAGGCGCGGCTCTCGGGCGGCGCGAACGCCGAGCGGGCGACGTGGGATGCGTACGCGTCGTTCCGCGACATGCTCACGGCGATGGGCGGGTACATGGCCGAGCGCGCCACCGACCTCGACGACGTCGCCCAGCGCGTCGTCGCCCGCCTGCGCGGCGTGCCGGCGCCGGGCGTGCCGGTCTCGGACGAGCCGTTCATCCTCGCGGCGCGCGACCTCGCGCCGGCGGACACCGCGACGCTCGACCTGACGAAGACGCTCGCCCTCATCACGCAGGACGGCGGCCCCACCTCGCACACCGCGATCCTCGCCCGCTCGAAGTCGCTCCCCGCCGTGGTCGGCGTCGTCGGCCTGCTCGACGCGGTCGCCGACGGGCAGGTCGCGATCGTGGACGCGAAGGCCGGCACCGTCGTGCTCGACCCGGACGACGCATCCGTCACCGCCGCCCGCGCCGAGCGCGAGACGCGCCTGGCCGCCGCCTCCGCTCCCATCACCGACGGCGCGCTCGCCGACGGCACGCCCGTGCCGCTCATGGCCAACGTCGGCTCGCCGAAGGACGCTGCGGCCGCGCTCGAGCTCGGCGCCGAGGGCGTCGGGCTGTTCCGCACCGAGTTCCTCTTCCTCGGCGCCTCCTCGGCGCCGACGGTCGAGCAGCAGACCGCCGCCTACACCGAGCTGCTGCAGGCGTTCGGCGGCAAGAAGGTCGTCGCGCGCGTGCTCGACGCGGGCGCCGACAAGCCGCTGTCGTTCCTGAACGACGCGCACGAGGAGAACCCGGCGCTCGGGCTGCGCGGCATCCGCGCGCTGCGCGCGAGCGAGCAGATCCTGCGCGACCAGCTGACGGCGCTCGCCGCCGCGCAGGCAGCGACCGACGCCGAGCTGTACGTCATGGCGCCCATGATCGCCGACCGCGAGGAGACCGAGTACTTCGTCGCGCTCGGCAAGGAGCTCGGCCTCGAGCGGGTGGGCGCGATGGCCGAGGTGCCGTCGATCGCGGTGCTCGCCGACCAGGTGCTCGAGGTGGCCGACTTCGTCTCGATCGGCACGAACGACCTCACGCAGTACACGATGGCCGCCGACCGGCAGCTGGGCTCGGTCGCCGCGCTGCAGGACCCGTGGCACCCCGCGGTGTTGCGGCTCGTGAAGATGCTGGGGGATGCCGGGGCCGCGTCGGGCAAGCCGGTCGGGGTGTGCGGCGAGGCGGCCGCCGACCCGGGGCTCGCCGTCGTGCTCGTGGGGCTCGGCGCCACGTCGCTGTCGATGAGCGCGACCGCGATCGCGGACGTGCGGGCCGAGCTGCTCACGGTGACGCTCGATGAGGCGCGCGCTCGTGCCGAGCGGGCGCTCGGCGCGCGCTCGGGCGCCGAGGCGCGGCAGCTCGCGGCGGGCGCGTAGGCCGGCGCGGTCAGCGCTCGCGGCCGGCGGCGCGCGCGACGGCGATCGCGAACTCGCGCGCCCGCTCGCGCTCGCCCTCGATCGGCAGCACCACCACCTCGCGCGCGACCGCGCTGATCTGCCTGCGCAGGCGCCGCCGCGCGCGCGAGCGCCGCGAAGCGCCGACCGCGCCGCCGATGAGCGCGCCCACGAGCCCGAGCACGATGCCCAGCAGCACGCCGCCCAGGAGGCCCACGAGCGGGATCGGCCAGCCGTCGAGCCACGTGTCGGTGCCCTCGAGCTGCGGGATGACGGGCGCGACCATGCCCCACAGGGGCAGCAGCAGCGGCAGCAGCAGCCACACGCCGCTGATGACGGCGACGACGAGCGCGAGCCACTGGATCGCCGCGAGCAGCGGCCACCACCACGAGCCGCGCGCGCCGAGGTCGGTGCGCGCGACCGCCCGGTCGAGCTCCGACGGCAGCGACTCCAGCGCATCTGCCGCATGCTCGTGGATCGCCGCCGACCACCCCTCGCCGAGCCCTGCCGCGGCGGATTCGGCGTAGGTGCGCACGGCCATGCCCGCCTGCGCGCGCTGCGCCGCGTTCAGCGGCGGCAGCCCCGTGCGGTGCAGGTCGGCGCTCCGCACGCCCGCGCCGCCCGCCGCGCCGTCGCGCCCGCGCTCGCGGCCGAACGACAGGTGCAGCCGCCGCAGCGGGTCGGGCGCGAGCCGCAGCAGCCAGGCCGTCAGCGGCCAGCCGGTGATCTGGCCGGCGCGCTTGCGGTAGGAGCCGGCGACGGCGCGCGCGACCGCGTCGACGTTCGCGGCGCTCGCGAGGCCGCGCTCGAGCGCCTGCACGTCGGCGCCGCGCACCTTGCCGGGCACGCCGGCCGCCTCGAGCCGCCTCGCGACGCCGTGCACGTCGGCGACGAGCCGCTCCGACGCCGCCTTGCGCTCGGCCGCGAAGCGCGCGATCAGCTGCCGCAGCTCGTCGATGCCGGTGCCCTCGGTCGCCGAGACCGGCAGCACCTGCACGCGCTCGAGCCCGTCGCGCTGCAGCAGCCCGCGCAGCGAGTCGACCACCTGCGCGACCTCGTGCTCGGCGAGCCGGTCGACCTGGTTGAGCACGGCGGCCGTGACGGATGCGTGGGTCGCGAGCGGCGCGATGAAGTCGCGGTGGATGACGGCGTCGGCGTACTTCTGCGGGTCGACGACCCACACGAGCACGTCCACCTGGCCCGCCAGCCGCTCGGCGATCTCGCGGTGCTCGAGCGCGACGGAGTCGAAGTCGGGCAGGTCGAGCAGGATGAGCGAGAGCTCCCTGCCGCGGCCGTCGCGATCGGTCGCGAACGGGCGATCCATGATGCGCCGGTCGCTCACCTGCAACCAGTCGAGCAGGGCGGATGCGCCGCGCGGGTTCCACACGGCGGCGAGCGGCGCCGACGTGGTGGGCCTGCGCACGTGCGTGCGGGCGACGGCCTCGCCGGCGAGCGCGTTCATGAGCGACGACTTGCCAGAGCCGGTGGCGCCGAAGAAGCCGACGACGGTGTGCTCGGAGGAGAGCGCGCGGCGCTCGCTCGCGCGCGCGGCGATGCGGCGGACCTGCTCGAGCTCGTCGTCGGGCACGCGGCCGGCGCCGAGCTCGGCCGCCTCGCTGAGCGCGCCGAGCAGCTGGTCGACGCCCGCTCCGCTCATCGGTGCGCCTCCGGATCGTCCGACCCGGAATCGAGCTCGGCGCCGCGTCCGCCGGGCCGGCGCTCGCCGGGCCCGAGCTCGCCCGGCTCCCGCTTGCCCGGCTCCGGCTCGCGCGGCTCGAGCTCGCGCACGTCGTCGGCCTCGCCCTCCAGCGGCGGCTCCGCCTCGTCGTCGAGCGGTTCGCCCTCGACCATGTCGCTCGGCACGAGCTCGCGCGCGCTCGCGTCCGCGGGCCGGCCGACGCCCGCCATCGCGGCCTCGAGCTCGGCGGCGGCGTCCCGCAGCGCCTCGCCGTCCGCGCCCGCCTCGACCGGGTCGAGCAGCGCATCCCAGCGAGCCGCCTCGGCGCGCATGAGCGCGTGCACGCGCGCCTCGAGGTCGTCGCGCGCCTGCGCGGCCAGGCGACGCACCGCATCCTCGCCGAAGATCGTCTCGAGCAGCTTCTGCCCCACGACCGCCGAGCCGCCCGCGATCGCGAGCTCGCCGCCCGTCAGCCCGCCGGTGGAGGCGAACACGACCACCATGAGGGCGACCGTGATGACGTTGAGCCCGAGCGACATGACGCGCGCCTTCGTGCGCTTGCCCGCCGCCTGCTCGGTGATGAGCTCGATGAGCGCCTGCTGCCAGTCGCGGACGAGGCGGGCGGCGCGCTCGGCAAGCTCGGGCGACGGATGCGAGAGGTCGGCGCCGCTCGTCAGCTGCCTGCCGACGGCGCCCTGCCGCACGCGCGCCCAGGCGTCGGCGGCCGCGCGGCCGGCCTCGTCGACCATCACGGCGTGCAGGCCCGACTCGATCTCGTGCTCGACCTCGATCGCCGGCGCCGGCTTGCCCTGGAACCAGGCGGTCACGCGGTCGCGCGTGCGGGAGAACCACGACTCGAGCGTGCGGAACACGTCCGAGGTGCCGACGAAGTCCTGCCAGCGCGCGAGCACCTCGCCGCGCAGCAGCACGCCGTCGCGCGTCGCGTCGCCGACGCGGTCGGCGGCGTCGTCGTGCACGGCGCGGACGGTCTCGCGCAGGTCGCGCGCGACCACGAGCTGCTCGTCGCGCGCGTCGGCGACGGCGCGCGCCGTCACGGCGAGGCGGCCGACGGCGCCCGCGAGCGTGCGGCCGGCGACGCGGGCGCGCTCGGCGCGATCGCCGGCGATGCCCGTGAGTCAGCCGCGGATGGCGGCGACGGCGGGCTCGGGCAGCATGCCGCGGTCGTCGAGCCGGGACTCGGTCACGACGAACACGGGCGCGGCGCCCAGGCCCCGCTGCGCGAGCATCTGCCGCAGGTCGGCCTCGACCTCGTCCTCGGCGCCCGGCGGCACGCGGTTGAGCACGACGCCGACCGTGATGTCGCGCGCGGCCGCGTCGTCGAGCAGCCGCCACGGCACCGCGTCGGCGTAGCGGTTGGCCGTGGTCGAGAACAGCCACAGGTCGGCCGCCGCGAGCAGCTGCGCGGCGAGCTCGCGGTTCTCGTCGGCGATCGAGTCGACGTCCGGCGCGTCGAGGATCGCGAGGTCGCGCGGCACGCGCTCGTCGGCGACGAGCACGACCGAGCCGATCTGCGCCGCGTCGGGCTCCTCGCCCGCGCGGCTCGCGGGTGCCTCGCGCACGGTGCCCGTCACGCGCGCGAGCCCGGGCAGGATGCGCGTCGAGGAGAACCAGGCGGCGTCGGCGGGGGAGTGCAGCAGGATGGGCTGCCGCGTCGTGGGCCGGATGACGCCCGTGCGCGTGACGGGGATGCCGACGAGCGCGTTCACGAGCGTCGACTTGCCCGCGCCGGTCGAGCCGCCGACGACCGCGAGCAGCGGCGCGTCGAGATCGCTCAGGCGCGGCTGGATGTAGTCGTCGATCTGGCGCACCGCCGACCGGCGCGCGTCCCGCGCGAGGTCGGCGCCCGCGATCGACAGCGGCAGCGAGACGCCGTCGAGCGCGGAGCGCAGGGCGTCGAGCCGGTCGAGTGCGGCGATGGTCGCGTCGGTCACGCGGCTAGTCTGCCCGACGCGACCCAGCGCATCCGCCCAGGATCCTGTGGCGGGCCGGCGCCCGCGGCTACCGCAGCGCGAGCAGCTCGACGCCGCCCATCGCCAGCAGGCCGAACGCCACGCCCCACAGCACGATGGAGATCGCCTGCCACAGCAGCACGGCGTCGCGGGAGGCGCCGAACGAGACCATGGCGCCGGAGGTGATCTGGCTCGGCAGCACCGTCTGGCCGAGCAGGCTCACACCCGGCACGCCGAAGCGGTCGAACATGCGCTTGAGGCGCTGCCGCCGCGGCGACGGCTCGTCGGCGGACCCGCGCCCGTGCAGCACCTTCGAGCGCGCGGCGTGCGCCGTGAGCACGAAGGCGGCCATCGAGATGGCGTTGCCGGCGATCGCCGCGACGATCGCGACGGCGGGGTGGATGCCGACGAGCACGCCGATCGCCGCGCCGAAGTAGCTCTCGACGAAGGGGATCGCGCTGATGAGCATGATCCCGATCCACTGCGCCCAGGCGGGCAGGCCGGCGGTGAAGTCGGAGAGGGCTTCGAGCATGAGGGGTTCCTCCGGGAGGCGGTGTTCGGATGGCGCGGATGACAAGTCCGCTTGACATGACAAGTGTGCTTGTCATGCCGGATCATGTCAAGTACGCTTTCCACATGCAGAGTCGCGTCCGTGAGCTCCGGCTGCAGCAGGCGCTGTCGCAGCAGGCCCTCGCGCAGGCGCTCGGGGTCTCGCGCCAGACGATCAACGCGATCGAGACGGGTCGCTACGACCCCTCGCTCACCCTCGCCGTGCAGCTCGCGCGGCACTTCGAGACGACCGTGGAGGAGCTGTTCGATGTCGACGCGTAGGTGGCTGCGGATGTCGTGGTGGAACGCGGTGCTCGCGCTGGTCGTGCTCGCGGGCGCCGTGGCGATGGCCGTGCTCGGCCGCTGGCTCGTCGCTGCGATCTTCCTGGCGGTGGTGGTGCTCGTCGTCGCCAGCGCCGTCTACGCGCGCTCGGGCCGGGCGAGCGACCTCACGCGCCTCAACGCGGTCGAGTACCTCGACGAGCGCGATCGCGCGGTCGGCACGCAGGCGTTCGCGATCGTCGGCGTGCTCGCGCTCGTGCTGTCGATGCTCGTCTTCATCCTCGGCACGGCGCTGCTCGAGCCGGACAGCCCGATGTTCTTCGTGCTGTGGGGCCAGATCATCGTGCTGACGATCGGCTGGGCGGTCGCGAACCTCGTGGCGCTGCGCCGCTCCTGACGGCGCCGCCGCTCGCGGGCGATGCGAGCGGATGCGTCAGGCCGGCTCGGGCGCGGACCGCGCGCGCACGCGCACCACGACCGCCGCCGCCGCGACGACGACCGCCGCGGCGACGGCCGCGATCGCGACCGGCACCGAGTGCGGCTCGTCGAACGCGCGCCCGACCGCGATCCACGCGAGGCCCCACGCCATCGCCGCGGCAGGGGAGAGCCTGCCCCGGCTCCAGGCCGCGAGCAGCACGCCGATCGCGGCGACGAGCGCGAGCATGCCGATCGCGGGCGCCGCGAACGGCTCGATGCGCACGCCGGCGTCCGCGAGCCACGCCGCCACGTTGGCGACGGTGGCGACCGACACCCAGCCGAGGTAGAGGCCGAAGGTGCCGTCGACGACGGCGGCCTCCTGCCAGGTGGCGGCCCGCGCGCTCGCGAGCACGCGCATGATGAGCCCGAGCACCACCAGCAGCGCGACGATCACGACGACCGTGAGCGGCAGCAGTCCCGCCTGCGCGCAGAGGATCCAGAGCGCGTTCAGCACGAGCGACGCCAGCGCGAGCCAGCCCATGCGCCGCTGCCGGGCGTCGCGGCGATGCCGCGGCAGCACCTGCCAGATCGCGTACGCCGCGAGGCCGACGTAGATGAGGGACCAGATCGAGAAGGCGGTGCCGGCGGGCGCGAGCGGCGTCGCGTCGGCCGAGAGCGCGCCCGAGGATGCCGTCGAGACCTCCTGGCCGCCGAAGGCGCCGCCGCCGAGCGCCGCCATCGCGAGCGTGGCCGGCAGCGCGACCAGGACGGCCCAGGGCCGGATGCGGTCTGCCGTCGAAGCGATCGTCTCCATGCTGCGGACGATACATCGCCAGGCTAACCATCGCCTCCAGCGGCCCAGACCCGCGACCCGCGGGTCGGGCGGCGCTGCGCGGATCGGTGCGCCGCCGCATGCACGCGCCGAGGGCCGGCATCCATCCGGATGCCGGCCCTCGAGAGCGGTCTGCCTAGAGCTTGACGCCCGTCAGCATCGCCTGCTTGACCTCGGCGATCGCCTTGGTGACCTGGATGCCGCGCGGGCACGCATCCGTGCAGTTGAAGGTCGTGCGGCAGCGCCACACGCCCTCGCGGTCGTTGAGGATGTCGAGGCGCACCTGGCTCGCCTCGTCGCGCGAGTCGAAGATGAAGCGGTGCGCGTTGACGATCGCTGCCGGGCCGAAGTACTGGCCGTCGGTCCAGAACACCGGGCACGAGGTCGTGCACGCGGCGCACAGGATGCACTTGGTCGTGTCGTCGAAGCGCTCGCGCTGCGCGATCGTCTGGTGGCGCTCCTTCTCGGGCTTCGAGGACGCCTGCAGGAAGGGCTGGATCTCGCGGAAGGAGTCGAAGAACGGCTCCATGTCGACGATGAGGTCCTTCTCGAGCGGCAGGCCCTTGATCGCCTCGACGTAGATGGGCTTCGAGGTGTCGAAGTCCTTCACGAGCGCCTTGCAGGCGAGGCGGTTCTTGCCGTTGATGCGCATGGCGTCGGAGCCGCACACGCCGTGCGCGCACGAGCGGCGGAAGGCGAGCGAGGGGTCCATCTCCCACTTGATGCGGTGCAGGGCGTCGAGGATGCGCTCGGTCGCGAACATCTGCACGTCGTAGTCGACCCAGCGGGGCTCGTCGTCGACCTCGGGGTCGTAGCGGCGCACGATGATCGTGACCGGGAAGCTCTGCGGCTCCTCGACGGCCTCGACGGGCTCGACGCCGCGGTCGGCGCCCTCCGCAGCGGCGTCGACGGGCTCGGCCGACGTGCCGCTCGAGGCCATCGCGCTCTCGGCGTCGGCGCTGGTCGCCTCGACGGCGGCAGCGGCCTGCGCCTGCGGGTCGCCGGTCTCGGCCCGGCCCTCGAAGCCGGCGCTGTGCTCGTTCTTCTGCTCGCTCTCAGCCATCAGTACTTCCTCTCCTGCGGCTTGTAGTGCGTCATGCGCACGGGCTTCCAGTCCAGCCGGATCTCCTGCGGCACGCCCACGTCGCCCGCCGTGCGGTACGCCATCGTGTGCTGCATGTAGTTCTCGTCGTCGCGCGTGGGGTAGTCGTCGCGCATGTGCGCGCCGCGCGACTCCTTGCGGTTGATCGCCGCCACCACGAGGATCTCGGCGAGGTCGAGCAGGAAGCCCAGCTCGACCGCCTCGAGCAGGTCGGTGTTGAAGCGGCGGCCGCGGTCGTGGATGCGCACGTTCGGGTAGCGCTGGCGCAGCACGGCGATGTCGGCGAGCGCGGTCTGCAGCGTCTCCTCGGTGCGGAACACCTGGGCGTTGCGGTCCATCGTCTCCTGCAGCGCCTTGCGGATCTCGGCGACGTTCTCGGTGCCGGTGCCCTCGCGCAGCTGCGCGAGCAGCTTGACGACGCCGTCCGCGGCATCCGCCGGCAGGTCGACGAAGTCGGCCGTCTGGGCGTACGCCACGGCGTTGTTGCCGGCGCGCTTGCCGAACACGTTGATGTCGAGCAGCGAGTTCGTGCCGAGGCGGTTGGCGCCGTGCACCGACACGCACGCGCACTCGCCGGCGGCGTAGAGGCCCGGCACGACGGTGTCGTTGTCGCTCAGCACCTGCGCGTCGTTGTTCGTGGGGATGCCGCCCATCGCGTAGTGCGCGGTGGGGTAGACGGGCACGCGCTCCACGACCGGGTCGACGCCCAGGTAGGTGCGGGCGAACTCGGTGATGTCGGGCAGCTTCGTCTCGAGCACCTCGGCGCCCAGGTGGGTGCAGTCGAGGTAGACGTAGTCCTTGTGGGGGCCGGCGCCGCGGCCGTCGAGCACCTCCTGCACCATCGAGCGGGCGACGATGTCGCGCGGCGCGAGGTCCTTGATGGTGGGGGCGTAGCGCTCCATGAACCGCTCGCCGGAGGCGTTGCGCAGGATCGCGCCCTCGCCGCGAGCGCCCTCGGTGAGGAGGATGCCGAGACCCGCGAGACCGGTCGGGTGGAACTGGTAGAACTCCATGTCCTCCAGCGGCAGGCCGCGCCGGTAGACGATGCCCATGCCGTCGCCGGTCAGGGTGTGGGCGTTGGAGGTGACCTTGAAGACCTTGCCGTAGCCGCCGGTGGCGAAGAGGACCGCCCGGGCGCGGAAGGCGTGCAGCTCCGAGGTCGCCAGCTGGAGCGCGATCACGCCGCTCACCGGCCCGCCGGGTCCATCCGGCAGGAGCAGGTCGAGGACCTGGTACTCGTCGAAGAA
>DASSWM010000194.1:0-3938 GCA_035704865.1 Agrococcus sp. | reverse complement strand
ACTACGACACGCGCTATGACATCTTGATCTACGCGGGGGCGTTCGAAGGATCCGAGTTGTTGGGCCCGAGCTTCATGTTCCGCGACGTCAGTCCCGTCCTCGACCTTCACCTCACCGGTGAGGACATCCCCGACACGATCGGTGATGGTGACAACCTGCACATCATCGCGACCGTTCAGGGCTACGAGCCTGAGACCGGACTTTTCCTTCTCGACCCTGTCTCCACCGAGATCCGCTAGCTCCGCCGCCAGGGCGCACTCGTCGAGAGTCACGCGGATATCGAGACGTCGTGGCTACTTGCGGGCCTTCGCCTCGGCCTTCGCTGCCCTGATGGCCGCCTTCGCGGCCTCGCGCTCCGCGGCGGCCTCGGCCTTGGCCTCGGCGGCCCGCAACCGCTCTGCGGCCTTGGCCACCGCATCCGCCGCCTTCGCCTCGACCTGTCGCAGGTCGGCGCGCGCCTTCTCGACGAGCTTCGCCGCCTCGCGCACCTGCTTGTCGTTCGCGATGGAAGTGGGCAGGGCGGCGATCGGGTCTTCCTCCTCGGCGCGCTCGAGCCAGCGCTCGATGCCGTCGAGGAGCCGGTTGAGGCCGAAGCTGAAGCCCACGTCGCGGTCGGTCTCGCGCGGCTCGAACACGCCAGCGCGCACGGCCGGCGCGAGCAGCGGGAAGCGCTCGTCGGTGACGAGCTCCGGCAGTGCGCGTCGCACGGCGTCGTCGACCGCGGCGTTGCTCGAGGCCTTCGCGTAGAGGCCGATGTAGCCGAGCAGCAGCAGGAGCGTCGGCAGCTTCGCGCGATCGGGCAGGCGCACGCCCTCGAAGGCGGCGAGGCCCGCCTCGATGATCGCGAGCCGGTTTGGCGTCGTGGGGACGGAGCTCGGCGGCAGGTCGGCGAGCCACGGGTGCGCGTCGTAGGTCGTGCGCACGAACATCGCCCACTCGCGCAGCCGCTCGCGCCACGTGCTGCCCGCGCCCGGCACCGTCACCTCGCTCGCCGCGTCGTACATGAGCAGCAGCAGGTCGTCCTTGCCGGTCACGTAGCGGTAGAGGCTCATGGGGGCCGCGCCGAGGCTCGCCGCGACCTTGCCCATGCTGACCGCCTCGAGTCCGTGGGCGTCGGCGATCTCGATCGCCGCCTCGACGATGCGCTCGGTGCTCAGCTCGCGCTTCGGGCCGCGGTGCGGCAGGGCGGCGACGCCCCACGTGACGGCGTGCGCGTGGGGGAGCAGCGGGGTGTCGTCGTCGTGCTCGGTGCCGGGGGCCGGTGCGCTGGTCACTGGCGCTCGTCCGGATGCGTCCCGGTGCGCTCGCCGGTCTCGAGGCCCGCGATGCGCGCCATGTCGTCGTCGCTGAGGCGGAAGCCGTCGACGTCGAGGTTCTGCCGGAGACGGTGCGGATGCGTCGACTTGGGCACGAGGGCACCACCGAGCTGCAGATGCCAGCGGATGATCGCCTGCGCGGGAGAGACGCCGTGCGCGGCCGCGATCTGGCCGATCGTCGGGTCGTCGAGGATGCGGGCGCGGCCGAGCGGGCTCCACGCCTGCGTGATGATGCCGTGCTCGCGGTGGTAGGCGCGCAGCGCATGCTGCGGCAGCCACGGGTGCGACTCGACCTGGTTGACCGTGGGCGTGACGCCCGTCTCCTCGATGAGGCGGCGCACGTGCTCCTTCTGGAAGTTCGCGACGCCGATCGAGCGGATGCGGCCCTCGTCGCGCAGCTCGACCATCGCCTTCCACACGTCGACGAACGCGTCTCGGGATGCGCGTGGCCAGTGGATCATGTAGAGGTCGACAGGGGAGCCGAGCGCGGCCTCTGTGGCCGTGAACGACGCACGCAGGGCATCCGCCGTCTGGTCCGGATCGCCCCAGAACTTGCCCGTCACCGTCAGCTCGTCGCGGGGCACGCCCTCGTCGGTCGCGCGGCGGATCGCCTCGCCCAGCTCGCGCTCGTTGCCGTAGAACTCGGCGCCGTCGACCAGCCGGTAGCCCGCCTCGAGCCCTGCCGCGACGACCCGCGCGGTCTCGTCGACCGGCACCTTGTAGAGGCCGAAGCCGACCGCGGGCATGCTGGCGCCATCGTGCAGCTGGAGGGTGGCGGGCATGCGTCGATTGTGTCAGGCGCCGGTGCGGGCGACCCGCGTCGATACGGTGGGGCGGAGCTTCTGCTCGCGACTCTGCTGATTGGGATGCCTGTGACCTCCTCCTCCCCGCTCGCCCCTGCAACCCCCGAGCTCGGCCGCGTCGGGCTCTGGCGCAGCGGACCGCTGCTGACGCCCGAGCTGGCCGCAGCCGTCGAGCGGCTCGGCTACGGCACGATCTGGATCGGCGGCTCGCCCGAGGCCGACCTCGCGCTCGCCGAGCAGCTGCTCGACGCGACCGAGCACGTGACGGTCGCGACCGGCATCGTGAACATCTGGAAGTCGCCGGCGGCGGAGGTCGCTGCGTCGTTCCACCGCCTCGAGCAGGCGCACCCGGGCCGGTTCCTGCTGGGCGTGGGCATCGGGCACCGCGAGGCGCTCGGCGACACCTACCAGAAGCCGTTCGCGGCGCTCGTGGAGTACCTCGACGTGCTCGACGCCGAGGACGTGCCCGCAGAGCGGCGCGTGATCTCCGCGCTCGGGCCGCGCACGCTGGGGCTCGCGGCCGAGCGCTCAGCCGGCACGCATCCGTACATGACGACGCCGCAGCACACGCGCTTCGCCCGCGAGATCGTCGGGCCGGGCTCGCTCGTGGCGCCCGAGCAGCGCCTCGTGCCGCTCACCGATGCCGCGGCTGCCCGGGCTGCGGCGCGCGAGTTCCTGGAGCGCTACCTGGCGCTGGCGAACTACCGCCGCACGCTCGAGTCGCACGGCTTCAGCGCTGCCGAGCTCGACCACGGCGCGACGGATGCCGCGGTCGACGCGCTCGCGCCGCACGGCACGCCCGGCGAGCTCGCGGCGGCCGTGCGCGGCCACCTCGACGCCTGCGCCGACCACGTGTGCGTGCAGCTGCTGCCCGCGCGCGAGGATCCGCTGCCGGCGCTCGAGGCGCTGGCGCGGGAGCTCGGGCTGGGTTGAGCCGGCTGCTTCAGCCCGCCGTCGTCGTCGGCTGCCGGTGCTCCCAGCCGTCGCCCCCGCGCAGGTACTCGACCCGCACGTGCTTGCGGTCGAGCGTCGCCTGCAGGAAGACGAACCGCGTCGGCTCCAGCGCCCACAGCACCCAGTCGGGGTTGGGCTCGCCGGCGTAGCTGGGGCGCTCCCGCCAGTCGGCCTGCGCCGCATCCGCCCCAAGCTCGGTGACGAAGCCGCTCACCTCCACCTGGCGGCCCAGCGGACGCCAGAAGAACAGCGCCGTCGCCACCGGCCGCACCTCGAGCTCGGCGGCCTTGCGCGAGCCGCGCGTCGACGAGAACTGCAGACCGCGCTCGTCGACGTCCTTGACGATGAGCGTGCGGCTCGCGGGCGCCCCGTCGTCACCGATCGTGCTGAGCGTGAAGGCGCTCGGCTGCCGCTCGCCGCTGTCGATCGCGTCGTCGAGCCAGGCGGTGAAGAGCTCGAGCGGATGCGTCGGCACGGCCCCCGGGTCGAGCGTCGGCATGGTCTCGGGGAAGGTGGGCAGCGCGCGCAGGCGCTCGCGAAGGTGGCTCACGCTCCCACGGTACGCCGCCTCGCGCGCAAGCAGCGCCCGCTTGCCGCCGCCTCGCACGCTCGCGGTCCGCTCGCTCGCTTGCTCGCTTGCTTGCTCGCTTGCTCGCTTGCTCGAGATGGCGCAAGGGGCGCGGCTGGCGCACCAGAACGCGCCCTTTGCGCCCGCCCGTTCCCGCGCGGTGCCACGAGTTGGCGCAGAGGGCGCGGCTGGTGCCCCGAGCCGCGCCCTTCGCGCCGCCTCGCGCCGCAGGGCGATCTGCGCCGCGCGGCCGGAGTCGCAGCCGATCGCTGCAACTCTCGCGGGGCGCAGGGCGCG
>DASSWM010000193.1:0-10322 GCA_035704865.1 Agrococcus sp. | reverse complement strand
TCGAGCTCGATCCAGTCGAGCTCGCCCGCGCCGGTGAGGTCGAGCGCGTTGACGTCGGCGTGGCCGGCGAGCCACGGCGCGAGCTCGGCCGGGTCGCCCGTGAGCACGTTGACGACGCCGCCGGGCAGGTCGCTCGTGGCGAGCACCTCGCCGAGCGAGATCGCAGAGAGCGGCGCGGTGGCGCTGGGCACCACGACGACGCTGTTGCCCGTGACGAGCGCGGGCGCGATGACCGACGTGAGGCCGAGCAGCCCCTGCTGCTGCGGCGCGACGATCGCGACGACGCCCGTCGGCTCGGGCACCGAGAGGTTGAAGTAGGGTCCGGCGACCGGATTGGCGTTGCCGCCGATCTGGGCGATCTTGTCCGTCCAGCCCGCGTGCCACACCCACAGGTCGATCGCGTCCTCGACCTGCCGCTGCGCCCGCGCGGCCGTGAGGCCCTCGGTGCGCTGCAGCTCGTCGACGAACTGCGCCTTGCGGCCCTCGAGCACCTCGGCGACGCGGTAGAGCACCTGGCCGCGGTTGTAGGCGGTCGCGCCCGCCCAGCCGCCCTGCGCCTTGCGGGCGGCGCGGACGGCGTCGCGCGCATCCTTCCGCGACGCCTTCGCGACGTTCGCGACGAAGCGGCCGCGCGCATCCGTCACCTCGGTCGTGCGGCCCGACTCCGAGCGCGGGAAGGCGCCGCCGATGAAGAGCTTGTAGGTCTTGGGCACGTCGAGGCGGCTCGTCGCCTTGGTGGCCGTCTTCGTGGCCGTCTTGGTCGTCGTCGCCATCACTTGCCTGCCTTCAGGTATGCCTGCATGCCCTGCCGGCCGCCCTCGCGGCCGTAGCCCGACTCCTTGTAGCCGCCGAAGGGGCTCGCGGGGTCGAACTTGTTGAACGTGTTCGTCCACACGACGCCCGCGCGCAGCTTGTCGGCGACGGCGAGCACGCGGGAGCCCTTGTCGCTCCAGATGCCGGCGGAGAGGCCGTAGGGCGTGTTGTTGGCCTTCGCGATCGCCTCGTCGGGCGTGCGGAAGGTGAGCACCGACAGCACCGGTCCGAAGATCTCCTCGCGCGCGATCGTCGAGGAGGCCTCGACGCCGGTGACGACGGTGGGCGCGAACCAATAGCCCTCGCGCGGCAGCTCGCACGGCGCGCTCCACGCCTCGCCGCCCTCGGCGATGCCCGTCTCGACGAGCTTCGTGATGCGCTCGAGCTGCGCGGTGGAGTTGATGGCGCCGACGTCGGTGTTCTTGTCGAGCGGGTCGCCCAGCCGCAGCGTCGCCATGCGCTCCTTGAGGCGATCCATGACGGCGTCGTGGATGTTCTCCTGCACGAGCAGGCGGCTGCCGGCGCAGCACACCTGGCCCTGGTTGAAGAAGATGCCGTTGACGATGCCCTCGATGGCCTGGTCGAGCGGGGCGTCGTCGAAGACGATGTTGGCGCCCTTGCCTCCGAGCTCGAGCGTGAGCTTCTTCTCGGTGCCCGCGAGCGCCTTCGCGATCTCGCGGCCGACGGCGGTGGAGCCGGTGAAGGCGACCTTGTCGACGTCGGGGTGGCGCACGAGCGCCGCGCCCGTCTCGCCCGCGCCCGTGATGAGGTTCACGACGCCCGCGGGCAGGCCCGCCTGCTCGCAGATGTCGGCGAAGAGCATCGCCGTGAGCGGCGTCGTCTCGGCGGGCTTCAGCACGACCGTGTTGCCTGCCGCGAGCGCGGGGGCGACCTTCCACGAGAGCATGAGCAGCGGGAAGTTCCACGGGATGATCTGCGCGGCGACGCCGTGCGGCTGGGGGCTCGCGCCCAGCCCGACCCAGTCGAGCTTGTCGGCCCAGCCGGCGCAGTGGAAGAACCACTGGGCCACGAGCGGCACGTCGGCGTCGCGCGTCTCCTTGATGGGCTTGCCGTTGTCGAGCGACTCGGCGACGGCGAGCTCCCGGGCCCGCTCGGCGAGGATGCGCGCGATGCGGAAGAGGTACTTGCCGCGGTCGCGGCCCGACATCGGGCCCCAGACCCGCTCGAAGGCCGTGCGCGCGGCCCCCACCGCCGCATCCACGTCGCCCTCGTCGGCGGCGGCGAACGTGGCGATCGGGCGCTCGGTGGCGGGCGAGACGGAGGCGAAGGACTCGCCGCCGCCCGCGACCCACTCGCCGCCGATGAACAGGCCGTAGTCGTCGCGCAGGCGGAGGATGGAGGTCGACTCGGGAGCCGGTGCGTAGTCGAGGAATGTCATGGCGGGGGCCTCAGTCGATCGTGACGTAGTCGGGGCCGGAGTAGCGGCCGGTGGTGAGCTTCTGGCGCTGCAGCAGCACGTCGTTCAGCAGGCTCGAGGCGCCGAAGCGGAACAGGTGCGGGTCGAGCCACGCCTCGCCGCACGTCTCGGCGACCGTCACGAGGTACTTGATGGCGTCCTTGGAGGTCGAGATGCCGCCGGCGGGCTTGACGCCGATGCGCTCGCCCGTGAGCCGCTCCCAGTCGCGCACGACCTGGAGCATGAGCAGCGTCACGGGCAGCGTCGCGGCCGGCTGCACCTTGCCGGTCGACGTCTTGATGAAGTCGCCGCCCGCGAGGATCGACAGCCACGAGGCGCGTCGCACGTTGTCGTAGGTGACGAGCTCGCCGGTCTCGAGGATGACCTTCAGGTGCGCGTAGGTGCCGTCGTCGCGGCGGCAGGCGTCCTTCGTCTGCACGATCTCGTCGAAGACCTTGCCGTAGTTGCCCTCGAGGAAGGCGCCGCGGTCGATGACCATGTCGATCTCGTCCGCGCCCGCCGCGACGGCGTCGCGCGTGTCCTGCAGCTTGACCTGCAGGCTCGCGCGACCGGCCGGGAAGGCGGTCGCGACGGCGGCGACGTTGATGCCGTCGTCCTTGCCGGCGCTCCAGGCGCTGCCGAGCGCCTCGACGGCGTTGCCGACCATGTCGCCGTAGACGCACACGGCGGCGGGCCGCGGCGTCGCGGGGTCGGAGGCGTCGGGCACGAGCGCCTTGGCTACGAGCGAGCGCACCTTGCCGCGCGTGTCGGCGCCCTGCAGGGTCGTCAGGTCGATCATGCGGATGATGAGGTCGAGGGCGGCCGCCTTGGACGTCGTCTTGATCGAGCGCGTGCCGAACGAGGCCGCGCGGGCCTCGAGGCCGACGGCGTCGACGGTGGGCAGGCCCTCGAGGTGCTGGCGCAGCGCGACCTCGGACAGGTCGCCGCCGAGCAGCTGGACGGCGCGCTCGGCGGGAGCGAGCGCTTGGCTGGGTGTGGTCACGCTGATCCTTCTCCTCCGCCGCGGTGCGGGGCGTCCGCCAGGTGTGTCGCGGCTTGCGGTGCCGGTCAGTCTACCGAGCGGCGCGAGGTGGTGCTGCGGCGCGCAGCGCCGGGCGCTGCCGGTCGCGCTCAGGCGCCGCCTGCGAGCAGCGGCGCGACGGTCTCGCGCGTCTGCTCGACGTCGCGGTGCATCTGCGCGATGAGCTGGTCGAGCCCCTCGAAGCGATGCATGGGACGCACGAAGTCGACGAGCTCGAGCGCGATCGGCCGGTCGTAGAGGTCGAGGTCGACGTCCAGCAGGTACGCCTCGACGGTCTTGGCCTGCACGCCGTCGAACGTGGGGTTGTCGCCGATCGAGACCGCGGCCATGAAGGTCCCGGCATCGACGTGCGCGATCGCGGCGTAGACGCCGTCGGCGGGGATGAACCCCTCGACCGGCGCACCGAGGTTGGCGGTCGGGAAGCCGAGCGCCTTGCCGCGCTGGAAGCCGCGCACGACGTCGCCGCGCAGCAGGTGGCGGCGGCCGAGCATCTCGGTCGCCTCCGCGACGCGGCCGAGGTCGAGCGCCTCGCGGATCCAGGTGGAGGAGACGCGGCGGCCGTCGGTGAAGCAGATGTCGTCGATCGACTCGACTCGCGCGCCGCGCGGCGCGGCGAGCTCGCGCAGCAGCGCAGGCGTGCCCGCGCCCTTGAAGCCGAAGCGGAAGTCGTCGCCCACGAGCAGCACGCGCGCGCCCAGGCCGTCGAAGAGCACGCGCTCGGCGAACTCCTCCGCGGGCTGGGAGGCGGTCTCCTTCGTGAACGGGATGACGACGACGCGGTCGGCGCCGGCGGCCTCGAGCAGGTCGATCTTGTGCTCGAGCGAGATGAGCGGGATGGGCGCGATGTCGGGCCGCACGACCTCGAGCGGGTTGCGGTCGAAGGTGACGACCGTGACGGCCAGCCGCGGCCCGCCGGGAGCCTCCGGCTCGGCGAGCGCGCGCAGCTGCTCGAGGATGCGCTGATGGCCGATGTGGACGCCGTCGAACTTGCCGATCGTGACGGCGCTCGGCATCGCCTCGAGCTCGTCGATCCAGGCGAACGGGTCGGCGCTCGCCGCTGCGGCCGCGGCGCTCATGCCGCCACCCGCTCACGGCTCGCGCGGAGCCACCACAGGCCGAGGAACGGCAGCACGGCGGGGATGAACAGGTAGCCCATGCCGTAGTTGCTCCACACCGTGTCGTGCGGGAAGAGCGCGGGTGCGACGAGCGAGAGGGTGCCGACGACGAGCACGCCGACCGCCTCGAAGCAGACGGCCGCGAGCGCGACGCGACGCCACGCATCCGATCGACCCGCGAGCGCGACGGTCGCGAGGCCGTAGACGACGGCGGCGACGGCGCTCAGCGCGTACGCGAGCGGCGCCTCCTCGAAGCGCTGCACGATCTGCACGAACGAGCGGCCGGTCGCCGCGAGCGCCAGCACCGCGTACACCGCGATGAGGACCCGCCCGATGCCTGCATGCCTGCGCTCGCTCACTCGATCGATTCTATTCGCTCGGCTCACGCGACCTGCACGAACCAGATCTGGTGCATGCGGTAGACCATGACGGCGCACGCGAGGATGCCGATGCCCACGACGAGCGTCGCCCACTCGCCCTTCTTGTCGACGAGCGCCCAGATGACGGCGGCGGGCGGGATGACGAGCGCGGTGATGAGGTAGGTCCAGTACTCCAGCAGATCGCCGGTGGGGCCGGCGCCCGCGAGCGGCGCGATGATCGACGCGATCGCCTGCACGACGAGCGTGAGCAGCGTGAGCGCCGCGGCGCCCAGCACCCAGTCGTTGAACGGCCTGCGGGCGAGGCCGACGGCGGCGACGACCGCGCCGATGGCGCCGAGGGCGATCGCCTGCGCGATCATGAGCCAGCTGATCACTCGTGCTCCTCGTCAGCTCGTCGGGCCGGCGGGCGTCGGGAAGTTCGTCACCGGCAGCAGCCGGTTGCCCGAGACGCGGGCGATGCCGACGAGCCGGCCGCCGTGCACGGCGGCGACGATGCCGGTCTCGCCCTCGAGCGCGGGCGTGCGGCGGCCGTGCATGAGGTTGGCGGCGCGCTCGTCGTCGAGCCGCGCGACGGGCAGGATGCGCGCGGCGGCCTCGGCGGGGCCGAGCAGCAGGTCGGCGGCGCCCGTCTCGGGCAGGTCGTCGGCGAGCGGCGTGCCGTCGACGACGAACGGCCCCACGTGCGTGCGGCGCAGCGCCCGCAGGTGGCCGCCCACGCCGAGCGCGTCGCCGAGGTCGCGGGCGAGCGCGCGGATGTAGGTGCCGCTCGAGCAGTCGACGATCACGTCGACCTCGGCGAGCTCGCCCGGCCGGAACGCGAGCGCCTCGAAGCGCGAGACGGTCACGGGCCGGGCCTGCAGCTCGACGTGCTCCCCCGCCCGCACGCGGTTGTAGGCGCGCTCGCCGTCGACCTTGATGGCGCTGACCGCGGAGGGCACCTGCTCGATGTCGCCCGTCAGCGCCGTCATCGGGGCCGTCAGGTCGTCGCCCGTCAGGTGCGACGCATCCGCTCTCGACGTCTCCTCGCCCTCGGCGTCGTCGGTCGTGGTGGCGGCCCCGAGCGCGATGGTCGCGGTGTAGGTCTTGTCGAGCCCGACCATGTGGGTCAGGAGGCGCGTGGACGGCCCGACGCCGAGGATGAGCAGGCCCGTCGCCATCGGGTCGAGCGTGCCGGCGTGGCCGACCTTGCGCGTGCCGAGCGCGCGGCGGGCGCGGCTCACGGCGGTGTGGCTCGTGATGCCGCGCGGCTTGTCGACGAGCAGGATGCCGTCGGGGCTGGAGGGGGCTGCTGGCACCCTGCGAGCCTACCGGCGGCGTCGCGCGGGCCGCCGTCGGCGCACGCGCTCGCGCCGCCGCTCGCTAGCCTGGCGGCATGGCTCAGGCACAGGCGCGGCAGCGCATCGCGGTGATCGGCGCGGGCGCGATCGGCGGCGTGATCGCGGCGCGGTTGGATGCAGTGGGTCACGACGTGACCGTCACCGCGCGGGGCGAGAACCTGGCCGCGATCCGCGAGGCGGGCCTGCGCATCCAGGGCGGCTTCGGCGAGCACACGGCGCCGGTCGCCGCGCTCGAGGTGCTGTCCCAGGCGCCCGACGCAGCGATCCTCGCGGTGAAGGCGACGGGCGCGATCGAGGCGCTCGAGGCGAACCGGGCCGCGCTCGCGGGGGTCCCGCTGCTCGTCGTGCAGAACGGGCTCGGCGGCGAGCGCGCGGCGGCGCGGCTGCTCGGGCATGAGCGCGTCGCGGGCGGGCTGGCGCTCATGGCGGCGAACTCGCTCGAGCCCGGCATCGTCACGGTGACCGCGCCCGGCGACACGATCGTCGGCGGCGCGGAGGGCGCGCGCTTCGCGGCGCTGCTGCGCGAGGCGCTGCCGACGAGCGAGACGCGCTCGATCGAGGGCGCGCAGTGGACGAAGCTGCTCATCAACATGGTCAACGCGATCCCCGCGATCGTGGGGCACTCGGTGCAGGACGTCATCCGCGACCCGGGTCTGCGGCGCGTCATGCTCGCCTCGATGCGCGAGACGGCGCGCACGGGGCTCGCGGCCGGCGTGCGCTTCCAGCCGCTGCAGGGCCTCACTCCCCTGCTCGTGCGCGTCGTCGCCTACGCGCCGCGGCGCATCGCGCAGCAGATCCCGCTGCGCATCAAGGAGCGGCTGGGCGACGTGCCCAACCTCGGCTCGACGCAGCAGTCGATCCGGCGCGGGCAGCCGACCGAGGTCGACGCGATCAACGGCGCGGTCGTGGCGGAGGCGGCGCGCATCGGCCTCGAGGCGCCCGTCAACGCCGCGCTCGTCGAGCTCGTGCACGAGGTGGAGCGCACGGGCGACTTCATCGCGCCGTCCGTGGTGCGGGGGCTGGCCTAGCAGCTGTCGGCGAAGGACTGGATGGGCTTGCGCCAGTCGGTGTTGTCGACGATGAACGTCGCCTTGCGGCGCGGCGTGCTGGCTCGCTCGTAGAGGTCGTGCGCCTCGCGGTAGCGCCGGTGCGACTCGTGGTTGACATCCGGATGCGTGCCGTCGCGCGAGCGCATGCGCTCACCGCGCACGCGGTCGCTCGCCTCGAGGTAGACGATCGCGTGCCACTTGCCCGCGAGCGCCGGGCGCTGCAGGAACACGCCGTCGACGACGAGCACCGCATCCGGACCGGCCGTGCGCCACTCCATCTCGACCGACGCATCCCGGTGCAGGTCGAAGGCGCGCGTCATGAAGCCGGTCGATCCGCCCATGCGGAACGGCTGCAGCAGCACGCGGTCGAGCAGCTCGATGTCGAACGCGTCCTCGTAGTAGCCCTTGGGCGAGTCGCGGCCCTGGCGGTAGCGGAACGCCTGCGGGCGGTGGAAGTCGTCGACGCTCGCCCGGAACGCCTCGACGCCCGCGCGCGCGAAGGCCACCTGCAGCGCGTCGGCGAAGTGCGTCTTGCCGGTGCCGTCGCGGCCCTCGACCGCGACGAGCCGGCGGCCGCGCGGGTTGCGGCGCACCATGAGCTCGGTGAGGCGCGTGTAGAGGTCCTTCTGCTCGGGCGTCCACGATGCCGCCCGCATGAGGAGAGCGCTGTCGACCATGTCGCCAGCCTAAGCCGTCGGTCGGCCAGCGGGATCTTCGCAGCCAGCTCGCGTCTACGCTGGCTGGATGCTGCGCGAACGCTCCCTCGACGCGCTCGCCCACTGGTACCGCGTCAGCGCGAGGGACCTGCCGTGGCGGCGTCCGGAGTTCGACGCGTGGGGCACGCTCGTGAGCGAGATCATGCTGCAGCAGACGCAGGCCGCGCGCGTCGCGGTCGAGATCGAGCGCTGGCTCGAGCGCTGGCCGGCGCCCGCCGACCTCGCCGACGCGCCCACCCACGAGGTGCTGCGGCAGTGGGGCACGCTCGGCTACCCGCGCCGCGCGCTGCGCCTGCAGGACACCGCGAGGGCCATCGTCGAGCTGCACGGCGGCGAGGTGCCCAGGGACGTGGATGCGCTGCTCGCGCTGCCCGGGATCGGTGACTACACGGCGCGGGCCGTCGCCGTCTTCCACTACGGCGACCGCCACCCGGTGGTCGACACGAACGTGCGGCGGGTCGTCGCCCGCGCCGTGCACGGGCAGGGCGAGGCGGGGCCTGCGAAGCGGCGCGACCTGGCCGACGTCGATGCCCTGCTGCCCGCGGACCCGGCCGATGCATCCGTCATCTCCATCGCCCTCATGGAGCTCGGCGCGCTCGTCTGCACGGCGCGCGCGCCGAAGTGCGAGGCGTGCCCGATCGCTCACGCGTGCGCGTGGCGCGCGGCCGGCTACCCGCCGTACGAGGGGAAGCGGGCGCCGCGGCAGTCGACGTTCGCCGGCAGCGACCGGCAGGCGCGCGGCACGGTGCTGCGGGCGCTGCGCGCGGTCGACGTGCCGCTCGCCGAGCACGAGCTCGCTCCCCTGTGGCCCGATGCCGACCAGCTCGAGCGCGCCATCGCGTCGCTCGCCGCCGACGGCCTCGTCGTGCGCGAGCCGGGCGGCGTCCGCCTCCCCGACTGACATCGGCCCCCGCACGCGCCGCCAGGCATAGGTTGGTGCCCATGCCGGCACGACACCAGCGACTGACGGAGACCACCGACGAGCTCGACGCGGCGCTCGCCGCGATCAGGGAGGAGCTCGGGCTCACGGCCGAGTTCCCGCCCGACGCGGTGGCCGAGGCGGAGGCGTTCGCCGCCGACCCGCGGCTTCCGGAGGCCGATCAGACGGCCGTCGAGTTCGTCACGATCGACCCGGAGGGCTCGACCGACCTCGACCAGGCGCTGCACCTCGAGCGCGACGGCGAGGGCTTCGTCGTGCGCTACGCCATCGCCGACGTGCCCGCGTTCGTCGCGCCCGGCGGCGCGATCGACGCGGAGGCGCACCGTCGCGGCCAGACGATGTACGCCCCCGACGGCCGCGTGCCGCTGCACCCGCCGGTGGTGAGCGAGTGCGCCGCGAGCCTGCTCGCCGGCCAGGAGCGCGGCGCCTACGTGTGGACGATGCGGTTGGATGCGTCGGGTGACGTGACCGCCACGACGCTCGAGCGAGCGCGGGTGCGCTCGCGCGAGCAGCTCACCTACGACGAGGCGCAGCGGCGCGTCGACGCGGGTGACGCGATGCTCGGGCTGCTCAAGGAGGTCGGCGAGCTGCGCATCGCGCTCGAGGAGGCCCGTGAGGGCGCGAGCCTGGACATGCCGGAGGAGCAGGTGGCTCCGCACGGCGACTCGTACGTGATCGAGCGGCGCGTGCTGCTGCCGGTCGAGCGCTGGAACGCGCAGATCTCGCTCATGACCGGCATGGAGGCGGCGAACCTGCAGCTGCGCGCGAAGCGCGGCATCCTGCGGACGATGCCGCAGCCGCCCCGCGGCGACGTGCAGCGCTTCCGCAAGGAGGTCAGGGCGATCGGCGAGGAGTGGGCCGAGGGCGAGCACTACGGCGCGTTCCTGCGCCGGCTCGACCGCTCGAAGCCGACGACGCTCGCGATCCTGCAGGCGGCGCGGCGCCTGTTCCGCGGCGCCGGCTACGACGTGCTGCACGACGGGTCGGATGCGTCGAAGCTCGAGCAGGCGGCCATCGGAGCCCCCTACGCGCACACGACGGCGCCGCTGCGCCGCCTCGTCGACCGCTACGTGCTCGCGCACTGCGAGGCGATCGCGAACGACCGCGAGATCCCCCAGTGGGCCGCCGAAGGGCTCGAGGGCCTGCCGGAGATCATGCAGCGGTCGGGCCAGCTCGCGGGCAAGCTCGAGCGCGAGTCGATCGACGCGGTCGAGATCGCCGTGCTGCGCGAGCGCATCGGCGACGAGTTCGACGCCGTGGTCGTCGACACCCGCAAGGAGGGTGCGACGATCCAGCTCATCGACCCGCCGACCGAGGCGCAGTGCGACACGACCGCGGAGCCGGGCGAGCGCATCCGCGTGCGCCTGACCGAGGCCGACCTGTCGAAGCGGCTGCTGCGCTTCGCGCAGGCGTAGCCGGCGAGCTCGAGGCGACGCTCCGCGGGCTCAGCCGCAGAGCTCGGCGTCGTCCGCGGGCAGCTCCAGCGCGGCGCGGACTTCGGCATCGGCGTCGG
>DASSWM010000192.1:0-4092 GCA_035704865.1 Agrococcus sp. | reverse complement strand
CCCTACGCGCTCGCGCCGTCGGCGCTCGTGGGCATCACGATGGTGACGAAGGGCGCCGTCTCGAAGCGGCTCGACTCGCTCGAGGCGAAGGGCCTCATCGCCCGGCAGCCGGCCGAGCACGACGGCCGCGCCCGCGTGGTGCGGCTGACCGATGCCGGCCTCGCGCTCATCGACGACGCGGTCGCCGCGCACCTCGAGAACGAGCGCCGCATCCTCGAGCCGCTGCCCGCCGCCGACCGCGCGGCGCTCGAGCGCATCCTCAGCGCGTGGGCGAGCCACTACGAGGCACGCGCCTGAGCGCGCCACGCGATCGCCTCGACCGGGCACCTCGTCGGCGTGTTAGTTAGCCGACGCAACTATGAGTCTGACCGGTAGCCTGTCACCATGCGCAGCCGCCCCGACGCCGACCCGAACGGGCGCGCGATGCTCGACCCGCGGCGGCTGGCGGCATCCGCGCACCTCGTGCGCGAGCAGGGGCTCGGCGACGAGGAGGTCGAGGAGATCATCGACCTCTTCCACGCGCTGCGGCGATGGCACCGCACCGCCGAGGCGCACAGCGAGGCCAGCCGGCGCTTCATGAAGCTGGGCGAGAACGACATGCGGGCCGTGCGCTACGTCATGTCGGTCGGCCGCGACGGCGTCGTCGTGACGTCGACGATGCTCGCCGCGCACCTGGGCATCTCGGGGCCGTCGGTGACGAAGATGCTCGACCGGCTCGAGCGCGGCGGCCACATCCGCCGCGAGGCGCACCCCACCGACCGCCGCGCGCTCTCGATCGTCGTGACCGACGAGACGCGCGCCTCGGCGACGGCGTCGGTCGGCCGCGACCACGCGCGGCGCTTGGCGATCGCCGCGGCGATGTCGCCCGAGGAGCGCCGCGCCGTCACGAAGTTCCTCAGCGCCATGGCCGACCTGCCGGTCATCGAGCACGAGCCCGAGCGCTAGGGGCGCTCCCACGCGGCGATCGGGCCGGGCTCGACGACGAAGAGCGGATGCGGCTCCGGCCGGTCCGGCAGGGCGGCGAGCGGTGTGCGCACGATGAGCTTGGCCCGCAGGTGGGCGAGCTCGAACGCGAGCTGCCCCTCCGTGACGCGGATGCGCTGCACGCGCCCGGCCGGCCGGTCGATGCGGCCGCGGTCGAAGCGGTAGCCGCGCGCCTGCGCAGCGTCGGCGACGGCCGCGAGGTAGGCGCCGATCGCGGCGAGCGGATCGGGCTGCGCGTGGAAGCGCTCGAGCTGCGGGTGGCGCGTGTAGCCGCGCGTGCGCCCGGCGAGCACCGCCTGCGCCAGCAGCGCCTCGCGCCAGCAGGCGGTGAGCCCCTGCCGGTCGAGCAGCGCCGGGTGCAGCGACCAGAGCCTCACCGCTGCGCCCCCTCGGCGGTCGCGACGATGCGGCTCGCCATCGCGTCGAAGATCAGGTGGTGCGCGGGCACGAGCGCCCACCAGTAGAGCCGGCCGCTCAGGCCGCGCGGCAGGAACACCGCCCGCTGCCGGTAGCGGGCGCGCGCCGCGGGTGCAGGGCCGGCCGTGGCGGCAGCCTGGGCTGCCTCGCCAGCGTCGCGCGCAGCGGCCCCCGGCGCCGCCAGCGGCTCGACCGCGAGCTCGAGCCAGGCCCGCCCCGGCAGCCGCATCTCCGCGCGCAGCCGCAGCAGCCGGCCGTGCTCGATGCGCTCGACGCGCCAGAAGTCGACGACGTCGCCCTCGCGCAGCCGATCCGGGTCGCGCCTGCCGCGCCGCAGGCCGACGCCGCCGACCAGCCGGTCAGCGAGCCCGCGGATGCTCCACAGCAGCGGCACCGAGTACCAGCCGCGGTCGCCGCCGACGGCCTCCACGACCCGCCACACGGCCGCCGGCTCCGCCGTCGTGGTGCGCTCGCGCGCATCCTCGAGCACCGTCGAGCCCGACCAGGCGGGGTCGCTCGGCAGCGGCTCCGCCGGTGCGCCCGCCGGGGTCGTCGCTCGCCAGCTCGACTCGATGTCGCCCGAGCGCTCCCGCGCGAGCGCGAGGCGCACCGCCTGCCGGTAGCCCGTGAGCCCGCCGTCGGGCGGCGGGATGAGCGCGTCGATGCGGCGGTCGGCGACGACGCAGTCGTGCAGCAGCGAGCCGATGAGCGGCACCGCGATCGCGCGCGGCACGGGCGTCACGAGGTTCACCCACTGCGAGGCGAGCCAGGGCGTGAGCACCGGTAGCGGCGCGATGGGGCGCTGCGGCAGCCCCGCCTCCACCGCGTAGCCGTTCATGGTCTGGCCGTAGCGCAGCACGTCGGGCCCGCCGATGTCGAACGCGCCGTGCACGTCGTCGGGCACCGACGCGGCGGCCACGAGGTAGTGCAGCACGTCGCGCACCGCGATCGGCTGCACGAAGTTGCGCACCCAGCGGGGCGCGGGCATGTACGGCAGCACCTCGGTGAGGTGCCGGATCATCTCGAAGGAGGCCGATCCCGAGCCGATCACGATGCCGGCCTGCAGCACGAGCGTCGGCACGCCCGACGCGAGCAGCGCCTCCCCCACCGCGACGCGCGACGCGAGGTGCCGCGAGAGCCGCTCGCCCCGCGGGTGCAGACCGGAGAGGTAGACGATGCGGCGCACGCCCGCATCCTTCGCGGCGGCCGCGACGTGGCGGGCCTGCACGAGCTCGGCGGACTCGAAGTCGCCGCCGGCGCTCATGGCGTGCACGAGGTGGAAGACGACGTCGACGCCCGCGACCGCGCGGCGCACGTCGCTCGCGACCTCGAGGTCGCCCTGCACGATCTCCACCGCATCCGCCCACGGCGCATCGCGCAGCCGGCCGGGATCGCGGGCGAGCGCGCGCACGTCGTGCCCCGCCGCGAGCAGGCGCGGCACGAGCCGCCCGCCCACGTAGCCCGTCGCCCCGGTGACGAGGATCCGCCTGCCGCTCATCGCACCCCCATCGCCCAGGCTATGCACACCATCGAGACGAGGAAGCCGCACGCGTAGTTGACCCACAGGAAGCGGCGCCAGCCGCGGTTGGCGCTCGCGCTCACCGCGTCGCTCACGCGCCAGAACGGCGCGGCGAGCAGGATGTACGGCACGGCCACGAGCGCCGCGAGCGACGCCGGCCAAGGGGTGAGCAGCATGAGCAGCCCCGCCGCCGCCCACAGCGCGATCGCGAGGCGCACGGTCGCGCGCGCGCCGAGCGCCGTCGCGATCGAGGCGATGCCGCCCTCGCGATCTGGCACGACATCCTGCACGGCGCCGAACGCGTGGCTCGCCATGCCCCAGCAGCCGAAGGCGGCCAGCAGCGCGACGAGCGCCGGCGTCCACTCGGCGCCGGCGAGCACGAGGCCGTAGACGGCGGGGCTCACGAAGTGCGCGCTCGAGGTGACCGAGTCGAGCAGTGGCACCTCCTTCCAGCGCAGCCCCGGCACCGAGTAGGCGGCGACGGCGAACAGGCTCACCGCGAGCGCCGCCCACGACGCCGGACCGCCGAGCGCGACGAGCGCGACGACGAACGGCAGCGCGAGCAGCACCGCCCAGCGCAGCGTCGCCCGATGCGCCTCCGGCGGCAGCAGCGCGCCCTCGACGCCGCCCTTGCGCGGGTTCTGCGCATCGGAGGCGTAGTCGAACACGTCGTTGATGCCGTACATCGCGAGGTTGTACGGCACGAGGAAGAAGAGCGTGCCGATGACGAGCCGCGCATCGATCTCGCCCGTCGTGAGCAGCATCGCGGCAGCGAACGGGAACGCCGTGTTGATCCAGCTGACCGGGCGCGACGCCAGCAGCAGGCGGCCGGCGAGCCCGCGGTGCTCGGCGGTCTCACGCATCCGTCTGCGCTCCGCTTCGGTCGGTGCCGCTCGGACGGGTGCGGCTCGGACGGGCGCCTCCGGTCGACCCCGAGCGCGCCGCGTGCCGCGGTCGCGCCGTGCGCCGCGAGCTCGCGGGCAGGAGCCGCCACATCGCGGCGGCGATGAGCACGGCGATGAGGGCGTAGGCGAGATCCTCGACGGGTGCGAGGCCGACGCGCACGCCCAGCAGCAGCGCCTCGTCGAAGCGGAACAGGTCGGCCGCGATCATGATCGAGTCGAACACCGCGGTGAGCGCCAGCACCGCCGCGGCCGCGATCGCGAGCGCCG
>DASSWM010000191.1:0-8064 GCA_035704865.1 Agrococcus sp. | reverse complement strand
GCCATGTAGCCCGCTGCCACCCCGATGGCCGGCGGGCATGACGTTCGCGACCAGGCCGCTGAGCACGAGGTCCGGATACCCTGGCGGCATCCGGACCTCGTCCTCACTCCCACTCGATGGTGCCCGGCGGCTTCGACGTCACGTCGAGCACGACCCGGTTCACCTCGGGCACCTCGTTCGTGATGCGGTTCGAGATGCGCGCGAGCACGTCGTACGGCAGGCGCGTCCAATCGGCGGTCATGGCGTCCTCGGAGGAGACCGGGCACAGCACGACCGGGTGGCCGTAGGTGCGGCCGTCGCCCTGCACGCCCACCGATCGCACGTCGGCGAGCAGCACCACGGGGCACTGCCAGATCTCCCCGTCGAGACCGGCGGCCGACAGCTCGGCGCGAGCGATCGCATCCGCTCGCCGCAGGGTGTCGAGGCGCTCCTCGGTGACCTCGCCGATGATGCGGATGCCCAGGCCCGGCCCGGGGAAGGGCTGGCGGCCGACGATGACCTCGGGCAGGCCGAGCTCGCGGCCGATCGCGCGCACCTCGTCCTTGAAGAGGGCCCGCAGCGGCTCGATGAGCTGGAACTGCAGGTCGTCGGGCAGCCCGCCGACGTTGTGGTGGCTCTTGATGTTGGCGGTGCCCGAGCCGCCGCCCGACTCGACGACGTCGGGGTAGAGCGTGCCCTGCACGAGCCAGCGGATCGGCTCGCCCTCCGAGGCCGCCTCGGCGGCGAGGTCGCGCTCGGCCTGCTCGAAGACGCGGATGAACTCGCGCCCGAAGATCTAGCGCTTGGTCTCGGGGTCCGTCACGCCCTTGAGCGCGGCCATGAACCGCTCCCGCGCGTCCACCGTCACGAGCCGCACGCCCGCGGAGGCGACGTAGTCCTGCTCGACCTGCTCGCGCTCGTCCTGCCGCAGCAGCCCGTGGTCGACGAAGATGCAGACGAGCTGGTCGCCGATCGCCTCGTGCACGAGCGCCGCCGCGACCGCCGAGTCGACGCCCCCCGACAGGCCGCAGATGACGCGGTCGCTGCCGACCTGCTCGCGGATGCGCGCGACCTGCTCCTCGATGATCGAGCCCGAGTCCCAGTCGCCCGGCAGGCCGGCGATGTCGTGCAGGAACGACTCGAGCACGCGCTGGCCGTGCTCCGAGTGCTTGACCTCCGGGTGCCACTGCACGCCGGCCATCCGCCGCTCGCGGCTCTCGAACGCCGCGACGGGGGTGTCGGCGGTGGTCGCGAGCACCGTGAAGCCCTCCGGCGCCTCGGAGACCGAGTCGCCGTGGCTCATCCAGACCGTCTGCGTGCCGGGCTGGCCATCGAGCAGCGCGCCCGACGCATCCACCGTCATCGACGTCGAGCCGTACTCGCGCCTGCCCGTCTTCGCGACGGTGCCGCCGAGCTGCGCCGCCATCACCTGGAAGCCGTAGCAGATGCCGAAGGTCGGGATGCCGAGCTCGAGGATGCCCTCGTCGAGCCGCGGCGCGCCCTCCTCGTAGACGCTTGAGGGGCCGCCCGAGAGCACGATCGCCGCGGGGGCCTTCGCGCGCACGTCCTCGGCGCTGATCGTCGATGGCACGATCTCGCTGTAGACATCGGCCTCGCGCACGCGGCGCGCGATGAGCTGCGCGTACTGCGCGCCGAAGTCGATCACGAGCACGGGCCGCTGAGCGGTGTCGGACATCAGGCCTCCCGAGGCGAGGGTGAAGGGGCGGATGCGTCGGCCTGCGCGACCGAGTCCCTGGCGGCTCGCTCGGCCTCCAGTCGCGCGACGTCGTCGAGCGCGATGCGGTGCATGCGGTGCTCGACGAAGAACGAGAGGAACGGCACGACGCCGCCGGCCGCCATCGCGAGCAGGCGCGGGAACGGCCAGCGCAGCAGGCTCCAGAGGCGGAAGCACGCGAGCAGGTACACGACGTAGATCCAGCCGTGCACGATGAGGATCGCGAGCGAGATGTTGAAGCCGTCGCCGAGCGACGTGATCTCGCAGCCCATGCCGCCGGGCGCGAACAGCGAGTACCACTGGCAGCCCTCGCCGGGGATGACCGACTGCAGCGAGAGCGGGCCGCCCGAGCCGCCCGCGAACACCTCGACGTGCGTGGGCGAGTACTTCAGCACCATCTCGGCCACCAGCAGCAGCAGGAACGCGCCCGTCACGTACGACATGACGCGGTAGAAGGTGATGGCGGTGCGGATCTGCGGCAGCTGTTCGATGGGGCGTGGCACGGATACCAGTCTACTTGGGCTGCTCGTCGACCTGAGCCCGGTGCCGGGTCCCGGGACGGGCCCCGGCGCTGGGTTCGCGGCAGAGGCCAGAAATGGCCTCTGCCCTCAGCTCAACCGCGCAGCATCCTCGATCGCCTCGACCTCGCGCTCGAGCGCATCCTTCACGAGTCGGTACCAGAGGTAGAAGGCGAAGAGCATGAACGCGATCCACTCGACCGCGTAGAAGATGTTGAGCGCGTTGAGCTGCGTGTCGACCTCGGGCCGCATCGAGATGATCGGCTCGGCGCCCTCGACGAGGGCGGCGGATGCGGCTGCCGACGGCTCGTCGAGGATCGCGTACGACCCGTAGACCAGGCCGTTCCAGTCGTCCCACTGGTTGATGAGGGCCGCGACGCTCATGGCCTCGCTCGTGCCGCCGCGGATGTCGCCCTCGGTGGGCGCCTCGGTCGGCATGAGGCGTCCGACCAGCTCGGCCGACGCATCCGCCCCCTGTGCGCCTGCCTGCGCGGCGAGGTCGGCGGCGAGCGCGTCGGCGGCCGCGGCATCCGGGAGCCACGCGAGCGCGACCGGCAGCGACACAGGCTCATCCGACGCGGACGCATCCGGCTGCTCGACGAGCACGCGGCCGATGACCCACGCGCCCGTGCGCTCGTGCTGCTCACGGCCCACGAGCACGTCGAAGTCCTCGGCGACCCAGCTGCCCGTGAACGAGACCATGCGGCCGCCCGCCTCGGTCGTGAGCGTCGACGAGGGCTCGGCGACGCTCGTGAGCGGCACGGGTGTCTCGGTGTCGCGCTCGTCGGCCTGACCCTGCTCGACGGCGCGCTCGATCTGCCACTGGCCGAGCATCGCGAACACGCCCGCGACCAGGATGCACAGCGCGAGCACGCCGATCCACCGGGGTCGCGTGGCGACCTGCTTGAAGGTGGGGAGAGGGGCGCTCATAGGCGCCCTCAGTCTATCGGCGCGGTGCAGGCCGAGGAGCGCGGCGTTCCTCGGCCTGCGCGGCGATCCTCGACCTACGCGGCGGGCTCCGGGCGCGTGCGCACGGTGTCGGCGGTCGGCAGCGCGCTCAGCGGCACGATGTCGGGCGCCTCGAGCCGCGCGCGGTCGGCCGACTCGTCGTCCGGCAGCTCCTGGCTCTGCAGCTCCGCGGCGACGCGCTTGTTGTAGGTGTTGATCTCCTTCTCGACCCGCGCGTCATCCCAGCCCAGGGCATCCGCCATGATCCGCGCGGCGATCGGTGCCGCCGCGACGCCGCGATCCCACGCCTCGATCGAGATGCGCGTGCGCCGCGCGAGCACGTCGTCGAGGTGCAGCGCGCCCTCGTGCGTGCACGCGTAGCGGATCTCGGCGCCGATGTAGTCGTCGGCGCCCGGCAGCGGCTCGGCGAGCGACTCGTCGGTCCGGATCATGTCGAGCAGCTCGTCGGTGAGCGTGCCGTAGCGGTTCAGCAGGTGCTCGATGCGGTGCTTGTGCAGGCCGAACGCGCGCGCGATCTTCGCGCGCTTGTTCCACGCGGCGCGGTAGCCCTCGGCGCCCAGCAGCGGGATCTCGGCCGTGCACGACTCGGGCACCTTGCCGTCGATCGAGGTCGCGACCTCGTCGATCGCATCTTTCGCCATCACGCGGTAGGTGGTGAACTTGCCGCCCGCGATGATGACGAGGCCCGGCACGGTGTGGCCGACGTGGTGCTCGCGCGAGAGGCCGGCGGTCGAGCCGCCGTCGCCCGCCGCCAGCAGCGGCCGCAGCCCCGCGTAGACGCCCTCGACGTCGGCGCGCGTGAGCTTGGTGCGCAGCACGGAGTTGACGTGATCGAGGATGTAGTCGATGTCGGCCGCCGTGGCCGCCGGGTGCGCCTTGTCGAGCTGCCAGTCGGTGTCGGTCGTGCCGACGATCCAGTGGCGGCCCCACGGGATGACGAACAGCACGCTCTTCTCGGTGCGCAGGATCATGCCCATGGTGGAGTGGAAGCGGTCGCGCGGGATGACGAGGTGCACGCCCTTCGACGCCCGCACCTTGATCTCGCCGCGCGCGCCGACCATCGCCTGCGTGTCGCCCGTCCAGACGCCCGTCGCGTTCACGACCTGCTTGGCGCGGATCTCGAACTGCTCGCCCGTCTCGTAGTCGTGCGCCTGCACGCCCACGACGCGCTCGCCGACCTTGAGGAAGCCCTCGGCGCGCACGCGGCTCGCGACGTGGGCGCCGTAGAAGGATGCGGTGCGCGCGACGGTCGCGACGTAGCGGGCGTCGTCCATCTGCGCGTCGTAGTAGGCGAGGCCGCCGATCACCTTGTCGGTGTCGAGCGAGGGGATCTCCTTCTGCAGGCGCCGCTTCGACAGGTGGCGGTGCAGCGGCACGCCCGGCTTCATGAAGCCCGTGTAGCTGAACGCGTCGTACATCGCCATGCCCGCGCCGATGTAGGCGCGCTCCACGACCGGCGTCTCGAGCGGGTAGAGGAACTGCACGGGCTTGACGAGGTGCGGCGCGAGCCGCTGCAGCAGCAGGCCGCGCTCGATGAGCGCCTCGCGCACGAGCTCGAAGTTGAGCTGCTCGAGGTAGCGGATGCCGCCGTGGATGAGCTTCGACGACCGGCTCGAGGTGCCGGAGGCGAAGTCGCGCGCCTCGATGAGGCCGACGCGCAAGCCGCGCGTGACGGCGTCGAGCGCGACGCCCGTGCCGACGATGCCGCCGCCGATCACGAGCACGTCGACCTCGCGCTCGCGCATCGACGCGATGGCCGCGGCGCGCTCCTCAGGGCCGAGCTTCCTCGACCGACTCACGCTGTTGGTGGTCTCAGCCATGGATCCTCCTTCAGTGCGTCGCCCGGGTGCGGGCGGATCAGCGCGGCGGGTTCGCCTCCACGACCACGTCGATCCGCTGGAACTCCTTGAGATCCTTGTAGCCGGTGGTCGACATGGCCTTGCGCAGGGCGCCCATGATGTTCGCAGTGCCGTCGGCCACGGGCGATGGGCCGTTCAGCACGACGTCGAGCGGGCCGACCTGGTCGACCTGCACGCGGTTGCCGCGAGGCAGCTTCTGGTTGTGCGCCTCCGGGCCCCAGTGCCAGCCGCGGCCGGGCGCATCCGTCGCGCGCGCGAGCGCGGTGCCGAGCATGACGGCGTCGGCGCCGCACGCGAGCGACTTCACGATCTGGCCCGAGGTGCCGAGCGAGCCGTCGGCGATGACGTGCACGTACCGGCCGCCCGACTCGTCGAGGTAGTCGCGGCGGGCGGCGGCGACGTCGCTCACGGCCGTCGCCATCGGAGCCGCGACACCGAGCACGCGCTCGCTCGTCGAGGCCGCTCCCCCGCCGAAGCCGACGAGCACGCCCGCGGCGCCGGTGCGCATGAGGTGCAGGGCGGCGGTGTAGGTGACGACGCCGCCGACCACGACGGGCACGTCGAGCTCGTAGATGAACTGCTTGAGGTTGAGTGGCGAGCCCTGCTCGGCCGAGACGTGCTCGGCGCTCACGGTCGCGCCGCGGATGACCATGAGCTCGACGCCCGCGGCGAGCACGGTCTCGTAGTGCTCCTGCACGGCCTGCGGGCTCAGGCTGCCCGAGACGACGACGCCCGCGTCGCGGATCTGCGCGAGCCGGTCGCGGATGAGCTCGGGCTTGATCGGCTCGGCGTAGATCTCGCGCATGCGGTTGGTGGCGAGGTCGGCGGGAAGCCCGGCGATCTCGGCCAGCAGCGGCTCGGGGTCGTCGTAGCGCGTCCAGACGCCCTCGAGGTTGAGCACGCCGAGGCCGCCGGCGCGCCCGAGCGCGATGACCGTCGCCGGGCTCATGACCGAGTCGGTCGGGGCGCCGAGCACCGGGGTGTCGAACTTGAACGCGTCGATCTGCCACTGCAGCGAGACGAGGTCGCTGTCGCGCGTGCGCCGCGAGGGCACGATGCTGATGTCGTCGAACCCGTAGCCGGTGCGCGCCCGCTTGCTGCGGCCGATCTCGATCTCCGTCACGCCGCCAGCCTATCGCCGCGCGGCCGAGCGGCCGCCCAGCGCCGCGGCGACGCGGGCGAACCGCGAGCGGCCTCAGCTGCCGAGCACGCTCTTGATCCGCAGCAGCGCCGCCTCGAGCTCGCGCCGCACCGTCTCGGCCTTGGCGGTGGTCATGCCCTCGCCGCGCTGCCGCCTGGCGACCTCGCGCACCTGCTGCCGGAAGTCGCTGAGCGCGAGGTCGATGTCGTGCACCGCCATGCGCGCCGCGGCCTTCTGGGCCGTGTGCGACGCATCCGCTGCGCCTTCCCATGCGGGAGCCGACGGCGTCCACGGGTTCTCGGTGCGGGCGGATGCGTCGGCCCACGCCTCGTCGGACGGTCGCGGCGCGCTCGGCGCCATCGGCGTGCTCTGGGCCGCCGGGCCGCTCGGCGCCGCCGGCGCGCTCGGCCGCCGGTACGCGGTGCGGGCGTCGCGCTCGGCCTCGGCGAGGTCGGCGCGCAGGGCCTGCATCGCCGACTTCACGCCCGCCCGCACGTCGGAGGCCATGCGCCGCACGGAATCGGTGATCTCGCCCTCGAGCGCGTGCAGCTCTCCCTCGCGCGCGGCGAGCTCCGCGCGCCCGGCGTCGGTGATCTCGTACGTCGACTTGCGGCCCTCGACGGTCTTCGTCACGAGCCCCTCCTCCTCGAGCTTCGCCAGGCGTGGGTAGATGGTGCCGGCGCTGGGCGAGTAGGTGCCGCCGAAGCGGTGCTCGAGCGCCTGCATGAGCTCGTAGCCGTGGCGCGGCGCCTCGGCGAGCAGGCTCAGCAGGTAGAGGCGCAGCGCGCCGTGGCCGAAGACGGGGGTCACGCGCTCCTCCGCACGACCGTCACATCGCCCGAGACGGTGCTGGCGCTGAAGTCGAAGGCGCTCGCGCCGTCGACGGACTCGCGGCCGCCGCGCTTGGGCATCGCGCGACCGACGATCGAGCCGCGTCCGGAGACGGTGCGGGTGGTGGCGCGCACGCCCTGGTCGGCGTCGACGCGCACGGTGACATCGCCCGAGACCGAGTTGGCCGAGATGCTGCGGGGCGAGCCGTGCACGTCGAGCAGCACCTCGCCGCTGACGGTGTCGATGCCGATCGACTCGAGCCGGCCGGACGCGGTGACGCTCGCCGAGACGCCGTGCACCGAGAGGCGGCCAGCGCCGCCGGAGACCTCCACGTCGCCGGAGACGGTGTTGAGGTCGAGGTCGCCCTCGTGCGACTCGATCTGCATCGCGCCCGAGACGGTGCTCATGCTCGCGCGCGAGCGCAGCCCCGTGACGAGGGCGGATGCGCTGACCTGGCCGAGCGAGAGCGCCACGTGCCGGGGCACGACGATGCTCAGCTCGGCCCGCGCACGCACGCCAACGAGCGCCTTGACCGACTCCCACACGTCGTCCCAGCTGACGCGCGGGTGCGAGATCGAGAGGCGGCCCTGCTCGAGCGTGACCGTCAGGTCGCGGCCCTGCACGCGGTGCACCTCGACGCGCGCGGTGGGCTCGTCGTGGCCCACGATGTCGACGCTGCCCGCGACGATGCCGACCCGCAGCGCCGTCACGGCGTCGAGGTCGATGACCCGGCTCTGGCCCTCGCTGATCGTCCATCGCTCGGTGATGGTGTCGGCCCCCGAGGCGGTCGCGCCGGATGCGCTGCGCGGACGCTCGTCGTGCCCGGCGTCGCTCTCCCATTGCTGTTCCATGGCTGCTCCTGCTCTTCATGTCGCGATATATCGCGTCTGCTGCAAAGTCACGATATATCGCGTCTTCACCATCGCGCAAGCCCTTTTCGGAACGACTGCCGGCGACCCGCAGCCCCTGCGCCGCGACCGGTCGCTCAGGCGCATCCGACGCGGTGCGTACGTCGACCGCGCCGCCTACGAC
>DASSWM010000190.1:0-4690 GCA_035704865.1 Agrococcus sp. | reverse complement strand
GCCGAAGCCCGCGTTCACGGCGGCGTCCGCGACCAGGTCGAGGTCGGCATCGGGCAGCACGAGCATGTGGTTCTTCGCGCCGCCGAGCGCCTGCACGCGCTTGCCGTGCTTCGCGGCGGTCTCGTAGATGTACTGCGCGATGGGCGTCGAGCCGACGAAGGAGAGCGCCTGCACCTCGGGCGCGGTCAGCAGCGCGTCGACGGCCGTCTTGTCGCCGTGCAGCACGTTGAAGACGCCGTCGGGCAGCCCCGCCTCCTGCAGCAGCTCCGCCATCCACATCGCCGCCGACGGGTCCTTCTCGCTCGGCTTCAGCACGACCGCGTTGCCGGCCGCGAGCGCGACCGGGAAGAACCACAGCGGCACCATCGCGGGGAAGTTGAACGGGCTGATGATGCCCACGACGCCGAGCGGCTGCTTGATCGAGAAGACGTCGACGTTGGTCGACACGTTCTCGCTGAAGGCGCCCTTCAGCAGGTTCGGGAACGCGGTCGCGAGCTCGACGACCTCGAGGCCGCGCGCTATCTCGCCGCCCGCATCCGAGAGCACCTTGCCGTGCTCGCTCGTGATGATCGCGGCCAGCTCGCCCTTGCGCTCGTTCAGCAGCTCGCGGAAGCGGAACAGGATCGCCTGCTTGCGCGCGATCGACAGGTCGCGCCAGGCCGGGAACGCCGCCTGCGCCGCCTCGATCGCGGCACGCGCGTCGGCGTCGTCGGCGAGCGCCACGTGCTTCGTGACGACGCCGAGGGCGGGGTCGTAGACGGGCGCGGTGCGGCCGCTGCCGCTCTCGTGCGCGCGGCCACCGATCCAGTGGTGGACGGTGGCGGATGCGGCGGTGGCGCCGGTGCCGGTCTGGTCGGTGCCGGTCTCGTCAGTGATGGTCATCGGATGCTCCTCGTCGGTGAGTGAAGGGATCACGCGTAGACCGCGTGGTACAGGTGCTCGACCTGCTCGGCGGTCGGCACGCGGGGGTTGTTGCTGGGCGAGCCGGAGGCGAGCGCCTGCTGCGCCATGACCGGCACGAGCCGCTCCCATGCGCCGCGCTCGATGCCGCGGCTCGCGGGGGTGGGGATCTCGAGCTCGACCGCGAGCGCGCGCAGCTCGGCGACGAGCCGGTCGGCGGCGATCGCGTCGGCGTCCAGCTCGTCGGCGACGCCGAGCGTGCGGGCGCAAGTCGCGTAGCGCTCGACGGCGTCCTGCACCGAGAAGGCGGTGATCTCGGCGAACAGCATCGCGTTGGCCATGCCGTGCGCGATGTGGAAGTGCGCGCCCAGCGGCCGGCTCATGCCGTGCACGAGGGCGACGGACGCGTTCGAGAACGCCATGCCCGCGAGGGTCGCCGCGGTCATCATCTCCTCGCGCGCAGCCCGGTCGTCGCCGTCGCGGTAGGCGCGGCGCAGGAAGCGGCCGATGCGCGAGATCGCGGCGAGCGCGTACGTGTCGGAGACCGGGTTGGCCTTGCGGCTCACGTACGCCTCGATCGCGTGCGTCAGGGCGTCGATGCCGGTGTCGGCCGTGAGCCGCGGCGGCATCGAGAGCGTGAGCTCGAAGTCGACGACCGCGGCCTTCGGCAGGTAGCCGGGCCCGGCGCAGAGCATCTTCTCGTTCGTCTCGCTGTCGGTGATGATCGTGAACTGCGTCACCTCCGAGCCCGTGCCAGCGGTCGTGGGCACGGCGATCACGGGCAGCGCGGCGCCCGCGAACTGGAACGGCGCCTTGAGCTCGCGCATGTGGCCGCCGCGCACCGCGAGCACCGCGAGCGCCTTCGCGGTGTCGATGGGGCTGCCGCCGCCGAGGGCGACGATGCTGTCGGCCTCGTGCGCGCGGATCGCGGCGAGCCCGGCCTCGAGCGAGTCGGTCGTCGGGTCGGGGATCGTGCCGTCGAACACGGCGGCGTCCGCGCCGGCCGAGCGCAGCGCATCCGCGACCCGTGCGGCGACGCCGGCCGACACGAGGAACCCGTCGGTCACGACGAGCGGCCTCGTGGCGCTCAGGGTGGCGAGCAGCTCGCCGATGCTGTCGACGCTGCCCGCGCCGAATCGGAGGACGGGAGGGGTGTGGATGTCGATGCTCACCGGTGCACTTCTTCGTGGTCGGGCCCGCGGACGGGGGTGTGTGGACGCATCCAGCATCGGATGCAGTCATGCAGGGTGCAACGGCCAATGCCGCAGGCTCGACTGCAGAAGTGCAGAATGGAGCACGTGGACACCGAGAACCTGCGCTATCTGCTCGAGGTCGCCCGCACGGGGCGGCTGCGCGAGGCCGCCGCCCGGCTGCAGGTGGACGAGACGACGGTCTCGCGCCGCATCAGCCGGCTCGAGCAGGAGCTCGGTGTGCGCATGTTCGACCGCACGCCGCAGGGCTGGCGCATCACCGAGCCCGGCCGGCTCGTCGTGCCGCACGCGGAGTCGATCGAGTCGAGCGTCTCGCGGGTGCTCGAGGCGGTCGTCTCGCGCGCGGGGGAGCTGAGCGGCACCGCGCGCGTGCTCGCGCCCGACGGGTTCGGCGGCAACGTGCTCATGCCGGGGCTGCGGCCGCTGCTCGAGGCGCACGCGGGGCTCTCGGTCGAGGTGATCACGGCGACGACGCACGACCTCGTGACCGCGCGCGACTTCGACGTCGCGGTGACCCTCGAGCGACCGACGCTGCGCGCGGCGGCCGTGCAGCACCTCGCCGACTACGAGCTGCGGTTCTACGCGTCGCGGGAGTACCTCGAGCGTCGCGGCATGCCGGCGTCGGCCGACGAGCTGCGGCGCGAGCACGACCTCGTCTGGTACGTCGACGCGCTGCTCGACGTGGCGCCGCTGCGCATCCTCGACCAGCTGCTGCCGCGAGCGGTGGCGCGCGTGCAGACGACGAACATCACCGGCCAGCACAGCGCCGCCTGGGCGGGGCTGGGAGTCGCGCTGCTGCCCGCCTACATCGGCGCGGCCGACCCCGAGCTCGTCGGCGTGCTGCCGGAGGAGCTGCGCATCAGCCGCACCTACTGGCTCGTCGTGCCGCGCGACCTGACCGAGCTGCTGCGGGTGCGCGAGATCACGCAGGCGATCCACGCGCTCGTCGCGGCGCACCCGCACCTGTCCGCGCGCGCGAGGTGAGCGGGTGTGCGCCGGCGCGCGCCTGCGCGATGCGCGGCCGGCACGTGGACGAGCGTCAGCGGATGCGGTTGCGCAGCGTCTCGACGCTCGCCGCACCTGCGCGGCCGAGCTCGGTCTCGAGCAGCTGCCCCGGCTGCAGGTGGCGGGGCGGCCGCATGCCGTGGCCGACGCCGCCGGGCGTGCCCGTGGCGATGACGTCGCCGGGCCGCAGCCGCACGATGCCCGACGCGTAGGCGATCAGGTCGGCGACGCCGAAGACGAGCTCGTCGAGCCGGCCTCGCTGCACGACCTCGCCGTCGACGCGCGTCGTGATCGTGAGGTCGTCGGCGACCGGCGCGACGATCGAGCCCATGGGGGAGAGGCTGTCGAGCGCCTTGCCCTGCAGCCACTGGCTCGTGCGGTACTGGTGGCCGCGCGAGGTGACGTCGTTGAGCGCCACTGCGCCGAGCGCCGCCGCCGCGGCATCGGTGACGGATGCGGTGCGCACGTGGATGCCGATCACCACCCCGATCTCGCCCTCCCAGTCCAGCTGGTCGACGTCGGCCGGGCGCACGATGTCGTCGGTCGGGCCGACGAACGAGTCGACGAACTTCGCGAACAGCGTCGGGTGCTCTGGCGTCTCGCGGCCCATCTCCTCGATGTGCGGCCGGTAGTTGAGGCCGACGCAGAGGATCTTCGCGCCCTCGCGCAGGAACGGCAGCGGCCGCGCGGCCGCCAGATCGAGCTGCTCGGCGCCTTTCGCGGGCACGTGCTCGAGGATGCGGCCGCCGTCCCAGTCGCCCAGCACCTCGAGCGCATCGTCGTCGCGCCGCACGAGCAGGTCGCGGCCGTCGGCTGCTGCCACGCGCTGCAGCATCACGTCGCTGTCTCGAACGGCGAGGCGACGCCGGCCGCGGCGGCGAGCTCCTCGAGCTCGCGCGCGGTCGCGGGCGCCAGCCGGATCTCGGCGGCGTTCCGCCCGGCCGCGGCGCGCTCGAGGTCGCCGGGCGCGTAGATCGCCTCGACGCCGGGCGCCCGCGCGCTCGAGCGGATCCGCTCGGCGAAGCGGTCGACCCGGTCGGCCACCGGCTCCTCCCCGTCGAAGCGGGAGGCGTCGATCGCGAGGAAGACGTGCGAGCAGTCGTTCGGCTCGTCGCGCTGCTTGTAGAGGCTGCGCACCTCACCGCCGATCGCGCCGCCGCCGAGCACGCCCGTGAGCACCTCGACGAAGAACGCGAGGCCGAAGCCCTTGGCGCCCGCGGCGGGCTGGAGCAGTCCGCGCCGCGCGGCCGCGGGATCGGTCGTGGGGGCGCCGTGCTCGTCGGTCGCCCACGTGGGCGGGATGTCGCTCCCGGCCCGGTCGGCCTCGATGATCTTGCCGAGCGCGACCGCCGAGAGCGCCATGTCGGCGAACGGCGCGCCATCGCCGCCCGGTGCCGCGATCGAGATCGGGTTGTTGCCGATCACCGCCTCGGCGCCGCCGATCGCGGGCATGAGCGGCGCCGTGTTCGCCGCGACGATCGCGACCATGCCGGCGTCGGCCATCCGCTCGCTGAAGGCGGCCGCTCGGCCGAAGTGATCGGCGTGCCGCGTGACGACGACCGCCATGCCCGACT
>DASSWM010000189.1:0-3552 GCA_035704865.1 Agrococcus sp. | reverse complement strand
AGCCCGGCTCGGGCGCTCCCACGTCGCCCACCGCATCCGCACCGGTCGAGAGCGCGACCCCCACGCCGGCGCCGACGCCGAGCCCGACCCCGGCGCCGACGCCCGAGCCGAGCGAGCGGTGGGACGTCGACGCGGCCGCGAGCCTGCAGGTGATCGTGAACAAGCTGCGCCCGATGGAGCCGGCCGAGTTCGCGCCAGAGCTCGTCGCCGTCTCGACCGCGCAGGAGGGCGGCGAGCTCGTGCGGCCCGAGCTCGACGCGGCGCTCGCCGAGCTGGACGCGGGGATGCGCGCCGCCATCGGCGAGGGCACGTACGTCACGTCGTCCTACCGGGCGTACGCGCTGCAGGCGCAGTACTACCAGAACGCGATCGACCAGCACGGGCAGGAGGCGGCGGACACGACGAGTGCCCGCCCGGGCCACTCGGAGCACCAGACCGGCCTCGCGATCGACCTCATGTCGACGTCGATGGAGTGCCGCCTCGACCACTGCTTCGGCGAGACCGCTGCCGGGCTGTGGATCGCCGAGCACGCGTGGCAGCACGGCTTCGTCGTGCGCTACCCGCCCGGCGAGGAGGCCCAGGCGATCACCGGCTACTACTGGGAGCCGTGGCACCTGCGCTACGTCGGCACCGACGTGACGCGCGCGATGCACGAGCAGGGCGTCGCGACCCTCGAGGAGTTCTTCGGGCTCCCGCCGGCCCCGGACTACGCCTCGTGAGCGGCCGCCGCATGCGCGCGAGCGTGCTCGCCGCGGTCGCCGTCGTGGCGCTCGCGGGCTGCACCGCGCCCGCGCCGCAGCCGACGGCCTCGACGGAGCCGAGCGCATCCGCCCCCGCCGCAGAGACGCCGACGCCCACGCCCACGCCGACCGAGACGGTGATCGAGGTCTCGGCGCTCGGCGACATGCTGCCGCACCAGACGATCCTCGACGGGGCGCGGACCGCCGACGGCTGGGACTTCGCGCAGTACTTCAGCGACGTCACGCCCGTGCTCGAGTCGAGCGGCCTCGTCACCTGCAACCTCGAGGCGCCCGTAGCGGGCGACGAGCTGGGGGTGAGCGCCTACCCCGCGTTCAACGCGCCCGCCGCGTTCGCGCGGGATCTCGCCGCCTCCGGCTGCGACGCGCTCAGCACCGCCAACAACCACGCGCTCGACGCCGGCGTGCGCGGGCTCGAGATCACCGCCGACGTGCTCGACGGGCTGCCGGTCATCTGGCACGGCACCGCGCGCTCGCCCGAGGAGCAGCTGCAGCCGGCCTTCACCGAGGTGGACGGCGTGCGCATCGCGTTCGTCTCGGCGACCGGGCTCACGAACATCGCCGGCCCCGCGACGAGCCTCACGATGCTCTCCGACCGCGCCGTCGTCGAGCAGCTCATGGCGACCGCGACCGCCGAGGCCGACGTCGTGATCGTCGCCGCGCACTGGGGCGTCGAGTACGCGCCGACCGTGCACTCGTCGCAGCGGCAGGCCGCCCAGTGGCTCTCGTCGCTCGGCGCCGACGTCATCCTCGGCACCCACCCGCACGTGCTCGAGCCGGTCGAGTGGGTCGAGTCGGAGGCCGGCCGCACCCTGGTCTGGTACTCGCTCGGCAACGCGCTCTCGTCGCAGATCGACGTGCCGCGCGTGTTCAGCGCCATCGGCCGCTTCGACATCGTCGTCGATGCGGGCAGCGGCGAGGTCGAGATCCGCGACCCGCGCGCGATCCCGATCTACATGCACTTCGACTGGTCGGTCGCCGACCGGCAGGCCGGCAACCTCTCGACGCGCGCGAACCCGCACCTGTACCTGCTCGAGGATGCCGCAGAGCCGCTCACGCGCTCGGCCTGGCAGACGACGGTCGAGCAGCAGCGCGCCGCGATCGCCGAGGCGCTCGGGCCGGAGGTGCGGCTGGTCGAGCCGTGAGCGGGGTCGGCGCGAACTAGTCTGGCTGCATGGCGAAGATGGGTCGGAGCGGGTTCCGGGGCGGGGGCGGCGGCTTCCGCGGCGGCGGCTCGCGCAGCGGAGGATCGCGCAGCTTCTTCGGCGGCGGCTCGCGCTCGGGCGGCGGCGGCTTCTTCGGCGGCTCGAGCCGGTCGGGCCGGTCGAGCGGCTCGCGCAGCTGGAGCTGGGGCTCGAGCTCGAGCGGCTCGCGCAGCAGCGGCGGCTCGCGCGGCTCGGGCAGCACCGATTGGCCTGCGGCGCTCGTGTGCATCGCCGTCATCCTCGGCATCTACCTGTTCATGGCAGTGCTGTGATGCGGCGGCTGCTCATCGTCGCGGCGGCGGGCGCGCTCGTGCTCACCGGCTGCCAGCAGGGCGCGCTCGACCCGACGGCCACGGCCACCGAGCCGGCGGCCGAGCCCAGCGCATCCGCCACCCCCACGCCTGCGCCCGAGCCGGTGACCGTCTCGGTGAGCGCGATGGGCGACATGCTGCCGCACGACTCGGTCACGATGGATGCCGAGCAGCCCGACGGCTCCTACGACTACGGCCAGTTCTTCGACGCGGCGCGCCCGATCTGGGCCGAGAGCGACCTCGTCTACTGCAACCAGGAGGCGCCCAGCGGCGGCGTCGAGCTGGGGCTCACGTACTTCCCGGCGTTCAACGCGCCGGTGGAGTTCGCCGAGGGGCTCGCCGATGCCGGCTGCAACACGATCGGGCTCGGCAACAACCACACCTTCGACCGCGGGCAGGAGGGCATCGACCGCACGCGCGCCGTGTGGGACGAGCTCGACCCGCTGCTGATCCACGGCGCCTTCCGCTCGGAGGCGGAGCAGGCCGAGGTGCCGACCGCGGAGGTGCCGGTCGGCGAGGCGTCCGCCGACGGCGGCGCGCTCACGGTCGCGTTCCTCAACTTCATCGACCTGTCGAACACGGGCACGAACGACCACGCCGTCACGTGGCTCGACGATCCGCTCGTCGACGAGCAGCTGACCCAGGCCGAGCGCACCGCCGACGCGACCATCGTCGCCGTGCACTGGGGCGACGAGTACTCGCCGACCGTCAACGACCGGCAGCGCGAGCAGGCGCAGCGGCTCGCCGACCTCGGCGCCGAGGTGATCCTGGGCACGCACCCGCACGTGCTGCAGTCGGCCGAGTGGCTCGAGCGCGAGGGCGACACCGACGCGTTCGTCTACTACTCGCTCGGCAACGCGCTCACGACCCAGATGGCCGTGCCGCGCGTGGTGAGCGCCGTCGCGCAGTTCGACCTCGTGGGGGAGCCCGGCGGGCCGGTCGAGGTCGTCGACCCCGCCGCCGTGCCGCTCTACATGCACTTCGACCTGACGCCCGCGCAGTTCGCCAACCGCGACTGGATCCACCGCCGCAACCTGCAGCTGCACCCGCTCGTCGACGCCGCCGAGGCGATCTCGCGCTCGGCGTGGCGCAACGAGCTGACGGTCGAGTCGGGCGTGCAGCTCGTGACGGATGCGCTGGGTCCCGACGTGCGGATCGTCACGGATTCGTTCGCGCGCTGACGCTCCAAGGAGCGAGGCCCTTTCGGGCCTCGCTCGCGTCGCCAGCGCCGAGGCCCGTCTCGGGCCTCGGGCTTCGGCGACGGCCCTCAGACAGCGA
>DASSWM010000188.1:0-8903 GCA_035704865.1 Agrococcus sp. | reverse complement strand
CGACGAGCTGCTGCTGCGCTACGTGCTGGCCTCGGGCTCGCGGTAGCGGCGGACGGCTCGGCGGCCGGCGGGCTCGCGCGCGTGGGCGAGCGCGCGACCGGTCGAATCAGGCGAGCAGCAGCGTGAGGGCGCCGAGCACGACCGAGGCCGCGGCGACGGCGCCGACGAGCACGCCGAGCATGCGCCGCGGCAACCGCTCCCCTGCCGGCAGCGCGACGCCGACCGCGAGCGCGATGCGCGGCGGCGAGGCGATGATCGCGAACGAGCCGGCGACGTTCTGGCCCGCGAGCGCCACGAGCGGGCTCGCGCCCAGGCTCGCCGCGGAGGTCGCCGTCGCGGTCGAGAGCATCGCGGCGGCGCCCGTGTTGGAGCCGGTGAGGTAGCCGCCCAGCGCACCGATGAGCGGGATCGCGGCGACGAAGCCGATGCCCGCCTGCGCCGCCGTCGAGGCGAGGTGCGTGGCCATGCCGGCGGTCGCCATGACGATGCCGAGCAGCATGAACACGATCGCGTTGCCGGCGATCGGCACCCAGCGGCGCAGCGCGGCGCGCACGAGCGCGAGCTGCTGCGCCCGCGCGATGGGCGCCGTCGCGATCGCGACCGACGCGGCCACGACCGACCAGACGGCCGGGCTCGCGAGCCAGCCGAGCGCATCCGCCCATCCCGTCGCCGCCAGCAGCGCCGTCGCGGCCAGCACCCCGGCGCACAGCACCGCGTAGGGCACGAGCGCGAGCCAGAGCGCGCGCGCGGTGGGCGGGAGCGATCCTTGCTCGAGCCGCGTGACGGCGAGCAGCAGCGCCACGACCGCCGCACCGGCGACGATGCCCGCGAGCGGCACGCCGAGCAGCGCGTTCGCGGCGACGAGCGCGAGCGTCTCGACGACGATCACGGCGGCCGCGAGCGCCAGCTGCCGCGCGGTAGGCCTGCCGACGTTCAGCCACAGCACCGCCGCCATGCTCACCACGAGCACGACCGGCGTCAGCAGCGCCGACCAGACGCCGAGCTCGTCGAGGCCGACGCCGCCGAGCTGCGCGGCCACGAGCGTGCCCGGCCCGAGCGAGCCCCACGGCACGAGCACGAGCCCCAGCAGGCCCGACACGACCGCCTTCACGGGCGTGAGCCCGAGCCGGATGAGCAGCGGCGCCGTGATGACGACGCCCAGGCCGAAGCCTGTCACCGACTCCATGAAGGGGGTGAGGCCGAAGACGAGCAGCAGCAGCATGACGGTGCGGTCGGCGCCCGACTCGGCACGCTCGAGCCACGCGGCGATGCGATCCTGCGCACCGCTGCGGGCCATGCCCTCCGCGAGGCTCACGCCGCCGAGCAGGATGACGGCCACCTCGGCCACGAGCGGGCCCATGCCGCCGATCGCCGCCTCGGCCTGCGCCGCGTCGACGGGGAAGGCGAGCGCGGCGCCGAGCACCGCGCTCGCGAGCCCGGCCGCGCCCGCCCACAGCGAGGGCACGCGCAGCACGAGCAGCGCGAGCACGACGACGATCGGCGCGAGCGCCGTGGCGAGCTGGAGCGCGGCCGCAGCGGAGGGATCGACGGTCACTCCCGCACGCTACCGGGGCGGCAGGCGCTGGGCGCTACCGAGGCGGCAGGTGCTGGGACGCCACCGAGGCGGCTGACACCCGGCGCTGCCGGGGCGGCAGCCGCCGGGCGCTACCGGCCAGGCAGACCGTAGTGGTCAGCGATGAGCTCGACCGTGCGAGCGTGCGCCGCCCGCGCGTGGCCCGTCGTGACGAGCATGAGCTCGTCGGCGCCGCTGAGCGCATGCAGCCGCTCGAGCACCGCCGCGACGTCGGCCGGGGTGCCGTTGACGAAGCGGTCGGTGTAGGCGTCGAGCACCTGCTGCTCCTGCAACGTCGCGTCGTAGGCCTCGACCTCGGCGGGCGGCAGCAGGCTGTAGGGCTTGCGCTGGAACATGCGCAGCATCGCCATCGCGCCCGAGCGCGCCTGGCGGCGGGCCTCCTCCGCGTCGTCGTCGACCACGACGCCGACGCTCACGAGCGCGTAGGGCTCGGCGAGCACCGCCGAGGGCCGGAAGCTCTCGCGGTAGAGCCGCATGGCCGAGACGACGTCGGCGTCGCCGAACTGCAGCGCGAACGCGTACGGGCGGCCGAGCTGCGCGGCGAGGCGCGCGGAGTAGGGCGAGGAGCCGAGGATCCAGACGTCGGGGCTCGTCGCCGATCGCGGCACGCGGTTCTCGTCGGCCTGCCACGGCCCGGGCACCGCGTGCACGTGCCGGTACGGGTGCCCTGCGGGGAAGTCGTCGCTCAGGAAGCCGAGCAGCTCGTCGACCTGCTGCAGGAAGCCGTCGTTCCCGTCGTGGTGGCGGCGCAGCGCGGCGGCGGTCGCGTGGTCGGTGCCGGGCGCGCGGCCGAGCCCCAAGTCGATGCGGCCCGGCGCGAGCGCGTCGAGCATGCCGAACTGCTCTGCGATCACGAGCGGCGCATGGTTCGGCAGCATGATGCCGCCGGCGCCCAGGCGGATGCGGTCGGTCGCGCCCGTGAGTCGGGCCATCATGAGCTGCGGCGAGGACGTCGAGGCTCCCGGCATCGCGTGGTGCTCGGACATCCAGAAGCGCTCGTACCCGCGCCGATCGGCCAGCTGCGCGAGCGCGATGACATCGCGGAAGGCGTCCTCGACGGGCTGCCCGATCGCGGTGTGCGCGTTGTCGAGCACGGACAGCGCGAACGGGGCGGCGCCAGCAGGAGCGGCAGTGTGCATGCAGAATCTCGATTCTCACGATTAGCAACAAGGTTCAGCGTGAGAACCACGATAGCGGATGCTCACGGAAGGCGACTCCTGCTACCGTGAGAGTAGATGTCGACGATCCCGCTTCCCCCCGCCCCCGGTGCCGCCGAGCACGTGAGCCTGGCGCTGGTCGACAGCGCCGTCACGCTGCCGGGCGAGCACGCGGACGAGCTCGGCAGCCCCGCCGAGGCGACGGCGTGGCTCATCGCCCACGACCTCGCTCCCGAGCAGACCGCGCTGCTGCCGTACTGCCAGAGCCGGCTCACCGGGCTGCGCGCGGAGCTGCGCGCGCTGTTCGCCGCGCAGGTCGACGGCGAGACCCCGCCGCAGCGCGCGCTCGACGGCATCAACCGCGCGCTCGCGAGCGCCTCCGGCGCGCCGCTGCTGCGCCACGACGCCGACCGCGGCCTGCACCGTGCCGCGACGCATCCGGTCACCAAGCTCGTCGAGCACGCGATGGCCGAGATCGCCGAGGACGCGGCGGCGCTGCTCACCGGCGACGAGGCAGCGCGGCTCGCCCGGTGCGAGGCGCAGCCGTGCGACCGGTTCCTGCTGCGCACACATGGGCGCCGGCAGTGGTGCTCGACGCGGTGCGGCGACCGCGTGCGGGCCGCGCGAGCCTACGCCCGCAAGCAGGAGCGCCTGAGCACTACTGCGTGAGCTTCCGCAGCGCCGAGCCCTTGTGCGCGGCGACGTGGTCGGTCTTGTCGCTCTTGATCTCGTACTGCGGGTCGTCCTCGCTCGCACGGCGCGTGTGGCCCTTGTAGTCGAAGTCACTCGTGTGCACCTTCGTGATGGTGCCCGAGACGTGCCCCGCCTCGGAGTTCCAGGTGACGTGGTCGCCGACGCTGAATCGATCGCTCATGCCGCCATCATCCTCTCGCCACGTCGCGCGTCCAGTCGTCGGCGAGCAGCCCGAGCACGACCTCGTCGAGGAACTCGCCCAGCACCCAGGCCGAGGAGCGCAGCACGCCCTCGCGCACGAAGCCGCTGCGCTCGGCCGAGCGCAGCATCGCGGTGTTGTCGGCGAGCGTCTCGGCCTGCAGGCGCTGCAGCCCGCGCACGACGAAGCCGTAGTAGCAGAGCACGGCGACCACGTCGCTGCCATAGCCATGGCCGCGGGCGGCCGGCAGGAGGCCGAGGCCGATGTGCGCGGAGCGGTGGTGGTCGTCGATCCCCCACAGCGTCGCGGTGCCCACGAGCGTGCCGCCCTCCAGCTCGATGACGGAGAAGGGCACGTGGCCGCGCTCCTTCTCGTCCACCACGAGGCGGGGATCCTGGGTGCCGGGCGTGAGCGGCCGCCACGGCCCGCCCTCGGCGCGCGAGGAGTTGACCACGTCGTCGTACAGCTCGGTGCGCAGGATCGGGATGTCTTCGTCATGCCGGGCTCTCAGCCCGACCTTGGTGCCGGTGAGCATCCCGACTTCCTACCGGACGGGCTCGTGCCCTGGCAACCCGTCGCGCGGGTCGGCGCAGGCGGGTCGAGCGCGGGCGAGACGACGAAAGCCCCGCCGCGAGGCGAGGCTTCCGGTGGTGGACCCGGGGGGAATCGAACCCCCGACCTTCTCATTGCGAACGAGACGCGCTACCAACTGCGCCACGGGCCCGGACCGAAGAAGACTACCGGATGGATCGGCCTCGGAAGAAATCGAGCGGCCTCGAGACGCACGCGGCCCGCGCCGAGCGCTGCTCGACCGACGGGACGACGCTCCTCTGCCGACGCAGCCTGCGTCAGCCGACGCGGCGCAGGAACGCCTCGTGCACGTCCATGCCGGCGAAGTCGTCGTCGACGAGCCCCATCGAGGCGAACCGCGAGCCGCTCGGGGCGGCAGCCCGCTCCGAGCCTCGAGCAGACGACGAGCGCTCGGCGCGCGCTGCCTGGCGGCGCTCGCCCTGCGCGATGATCATGTGCTCGTCCGTCTCCGTCTGGATCGGCGCATCCGCCCTCGTGACGTCGAGCGCCTCGGCGGCGGCGACCGCCTGGTCGAGCTGGACGGCCTCGTCGAGCTGGATCTCACGGATCGGCACAGCCGGAGCCGTCGGCGCGAGCCGCCGCTCCTGGTCGGTGAGCGTCGCGTGCTCGTCGCCGCCGATGATGTCGTCGAAGCTCGGCTCGAGCGCCGACACCCGCGCGAGCGGGCCGGAGATGGCGCGGCGATCCTCGGCGAGCTGCGCACGCGCCCGCGAGAGCAGGTCGTCGCTCGGGTGCGGCTCGTACTGCGCGCGCACGCGCTGCTCGGGCACCGGCCGCGGCGTCCACGCGCGCGAGCCCAGCACCTCCTCCGTGCGCAGCGCCTGGCGGGCGACGATCTGCTCGGCCATGCGCGTCTCGGAGGCGACCGCCTGCGCCGCGACCTCGCGCGCCTCGACCAGGTCCTTGACGCGCGGCGCCGTGGCCTCGGCGACCCGACGCATCCGCGACGACGACGCGTTGACCGCCACGAGCCCGACGACGCCGAGCACCGCGACCGCGCCGCCGACCGCGAGCAGCACCTGCAGCCCCGGCACCAGCGCGCCGGCGACCATGGCGACGATCGCCGCGACGACGAGCGCGAAGCACGCCAGGCGCGTGCGCCGCAGCCGCTGCGTGCGGGAGACGGTCGACTTCACGGCCGCGCGCACCTCGCGCTCGACCGCCTTGATCTGCTCATCGAGCTCGCGCGCGCGGGCGACGGCCTTCGCGTGCTCGAGCGCCTGCTTGAGACGCGCCTCCTTGGCGACCGCCTTCTGCTGCACCGCGACGGTGCGCGCGTCGGCCTCGAGCTGCACCTCCTCGGGCGCCTCGGCCGACTCGGCCATGATGCGCAGCGTCTGCTGCAGCCGGATGGCGTTGCGCTCGGTCGCCAGGTACTCGCGCTTCCGGGTCCACACCGGCACGAGGTAGGCGACCCAGAGCACGACGGCGACGATGAGGACGAGGGTCGTCCCGAGACCTGCGAACTCTGGCATGCCCTGCACGGTAGTGGCGATCGGGCACCGATCACCGGAGGGCGCGCGGCAGTTCGTTCACCCTCAGGCTGAAGTCGCACCTCGGGGGTCGTCGCCGACGGCGATCGGGTAGACCGAGCGGTCGAAGAGCGGCACACGCCCGCCCAGCCAGCGCTCGAGCAGCGGCTCGGGCAGCTCCTCGCGCACGAGCGCGAAGCACAGGTGGTCGCGCCAGTCGCCGTCGATGTGGATGTAGCGGCGCCGGCACCCCTCGTAGCGGAACCCGAGCTTCTCGACCACCCGCAGGCTCGCGACGTTCTCGGGCCGGATGCACACCTCGACGCGGTGCAGCCCCATGCCGAGCATGAGGTGGTCGGTCACGAGCGCCACCGCCGTGGTCGTCGCGCCGCGGCCCGCGAAGCGCCGCGCGATCCAGTAGCCGAGCGTCGAGGAGGCGAGCGCGCCGCCGGAGATGTTCGCGACGTTCAGCTGCCCCGCGAACTCGCCGTCCACCTCGATCACGAGCGCGAGGCCGGAGCCGTCGCGATCGGCGTCGAGCAGCGAGCGGATCGACGAGCGCGTGTCGAAGCGGCCGCTGGGGCGGGTGCCGGGCAGCGTCGCCTCCCACCGCTCGAGCCACGGGCGGTTGACCTGCAGCTCGGTCTCGAGCGTCCTCGCATCGCGCAGCTTGATGCCGCGCACCGTGACGGCGCCGTGAGAGAGCCGTGGCGCACTGTCGAACACGGTCTGAGCCTACGGCTGCGCCGCGCACGCGGGCGCCGCAGGTTCGGGGCGTCGTTACCGTTTCGTTACAGTTGACCCTCATGCTCTCCGACCAGCGCGCGGCGCCCACCGCTGCAGGCAGGCCCGCACGCGCCTACCTGCCGCAGCTCGACGGCCTGCGCGCGCTCGCGGTCGCCTTCGTCTTGGTCCACCACTTCGTGCCCGGCGCCAAGTGGTTCGGCGGCAGCATCGGCGTCGACATCTTCTTCGTGCTCTCGGGCTTCCTCATCACCGGCATCCTGCTGGGCGAGATCGCCAAGCACGGCGGCATCCGCTTCCGCCGCTTCACCGGCCGCCGGCTCGTGCGCCTCTACCCGCCGCTCATCGCCGCCGTGGTCGTCGTCGGCGTCGCCGCGATCTTCCTCGCACCCGACTTCCGCCAGTTCCTCGTCAGCAGCGCGTTCGCGCTCACCTACACGACCCCGTTCGCCGTCGAGTTCACGAGCGCCCTGACGCAGTACTGGCGCCACACCTGGACGCTCGGCATCGAGGAGCTCTTCTACCTCGTGTGGCCGCTCGTGCTGCTGCTCACCTTCCGCCGCGGCACGCGCCAGCGCACCGTCGCGACGTGGGCGGCCGCCGCCGGAGCGCTGCTGCTGGGCTCGGGCATCGCGCTCGAGGCCGTGCAGCTGCACGCCCCCTACCTGCTGCGCAGCGGCGGGCTGCTGCTCGGCTGCTGCCTCGCGATCGCGCTGCGCGACCGCACTGCGCGCGTGCCCATCTGGTGGGGCTGGGCGGGCGCCGCGCTGCTGGCCGGCGCGCTCGCGGTCGCCTCGTACGCCGAGTTCGTCGGCGTCACGCTCGCAGTGGCCGGCACGATCGCGCTGCTGCCCGTCCTCGTGCACCGCGGCGATGCCGCCCTCACGCGCGGGCTCACGCAGCCGGTGCTCGTCTACCTCGGCCGCATCAGCTACGAGCTCTACCTGTGGCACTACGCGATCATCACGCTCGTCTTCGCCGCCACCGAGATCCCGGTCGTCGAGACCGCCTGGCTCACGCTGCCCGCATCCGTCGCCCTCGCCGCCGCGTCGCACGCGCTGCTCGCGCCGCGCATCGACCGCTGGAAGGCGCGCCTGCCCTACTGAGCGGCGACGACGTTGAAGTTGTCGCGGAACAGGTTCTCGGGATCGACCTCGGCCTTGAGCGCGCGCAGCCGCGCGAGCGTCGCGGGCGGGAAGGCGTCCTCCAGCCGACCGGGCCGCTGGTCGGTCTCGAACGAGAGGTAGAGGCCGGATGCGTGGGGCGCGACGAGCGTGTCCCACGCGGCGTCGAGGCGCGCGCGGTCCATGCCGAACGCGATGACCGAGAACCGCGCATCGCGGTGCGCGAACGCCGTCTCCTCGGGCGCGACGTCGCCGATCGCGCCGCCCATCGCGCGGATCTGGAAGAAGTAGTGGGCGCCGGCGTCGAGGAACCGCGCGAGCCCCCGCGCCACCTCCGGCGTGATCGAGCCGATGAGCGCCGAGCGCGTCGTCGGCTCGCCCTGCCCCTGGTGGGCGCCGCCGGGCGCGTTGTCGATGACGCCCGCGTACCGCGTCCTGATCACCTGCTGCTGCACGAGCGGCGCGACCATCGCGAACGGCTGCAGGTGCTCGATGATCGCGTCGGGGTCGGATGCGTCCACGGCGATCATCGCCTGCGCGACGCGGATCCGGCCGGGGCGGTCGCGGCCCAGCAGCAGGAAGGGCGTCACGACGCGGTCGCTCGCCTCGGTCGCCGCTCCCCAGCCCTCGAGGAAGCCAGCGCTCTCGCTCGCGTCGAACGCGAGCTGCGCGAAGCCGATCTCCCCCACCGGCTGCGCGACGAGCTCGAACGCGACCGCGACGCCGAGGTTGGCGCCCGCGCCGCGCATGCCCCAGAAGAGCTCCGGATGCTCGTCGCGGCTCGCGCGCACGAGCTCGCCGCTCGCGAGCACGACGTCGACCGCCTCGAGGTGGTCGATCGTCAGGCCGTGCTCGCGGCCGAGGAAGCCGACGCCGCCCGCGGTCGCGAGCCCGCCGACGCCCACCCCGCCGTAGTCGCCGGAGCTGATCGCCCAGCCGTGCTCGTCGAGCACCGTCGCGACCCGGCCCCACGTCGCGCCCGCGCCGATGCGCACGAGCCGGCGCGTCGCATCCACCACATCGATGCGGTCGAGCGCCCCCAGGTCGATGACGATGCCGCCGTCGTTCGTGGAGCGGCCCGAGATGCCGTGCCCGCCGGAGCGGATGCTGATGGGGAGGACGGCCGCCTGGCCCGCGGCCGGCGCCGCATCGCCCTCGGGCGCCTGCGCGCCGCGCTGCGCGGCCGCGTGCGCCGCGCGCTGCTCGCGCGCGTAGGCGAGCGCGTCGGCCACCTGCGCGGGGCTCGTCGGCCGCAGGACCACGCCGGGCGCGCCGCCGCGCAGGTAGGTGTGCTGCGCGTCGGGGTACTCCCACGAGCCCGGCTCGACC
>DASSWM010000187.1:0-5416 GCA_035704865.1 Agrococcus sp. | reverse complement strand
GGCTACGGCGTGAGGCGGTTCGGGCCGCGGAAGAGGAACGTGCTCTCGCGGATCGAGCCGAGGCCCAGCATGAGCATGACGACGCGGGCCAGGCCCATGCCGAAGCCGCCGTGCGGGGGCACGCCGTAGCGGAAGAAGTCGAGGTACTCCTCGAGCTCGGCCGCGTTCATGCCCTTCTCCGCGATCTGCGCCTCGAGCACGTCGACGCGGTGCTCACGCTGCGCGCCCGTCGAGATCTCGACGCCGTTGTAGATGAGGTCGTACGAGTTCGTGACCTCGGGCCGGCCCTCGGGGCGCAGGTGGTAGAACGGCCGCACACCGGAGGGGTATTCGGTCACGAACACGAAGTCGTGGCCCATCGTCTCCTTGACGTGCTGCGAGATCTGGCGCTCGGCCTCGGGGTCGAGGTCGCCGTCCTCGCGCTCGATGCGGTGGCCGCGCTGCTCGACGATGGCCTTGACCTCGGCGTGCGGGATGCGCGGGAAGGGCGTCGTGGGCACCTGCAGCTCGACGCCGAAGTGCTCCTGGATCTCGGCACCGTGGCGCTCGACGACCGCGGCGACCGCCTTCGTCAGCAGCGCCTCGTGCAGCTGCATGACGTCCTCGTGCGAGTCGATCCACGAGATCTCGGAGTCGATCGACGTGAACTCGGTCGCGTGGCGGCTCGTGAACGAGGGGTCGGCGCGGAAGGCCGGGCCGACCTCGAAGATCTTGCCGAAGCCGGCCGACTGCGCCATCTGCTTGAACAGCTGCGGCGACTGCGCGAGGTAGGCGGTCGTCTCGAAGTAGGGCACCTCGAAGAGCTCGGCGCGCGACTCGGAGGCCGTCGCCATGAGCTTCGGCGTGTGCAGCTCGATGAAGCCCTCGTCGATCCAGTGCTGGCGCATCGCGTGCTCGATCGTGGTCTGCACGCGGAAGATCAGCTGCGCCTCGGGGCGGCGCAGGTCGAGGAAGCGCCAGTCGAGGCGCTTGTCGATCGACGAGTCGTCGGCGATGGGGGAGTCCTTGGCGGTCGACTCGACCGTGAGCGAGCGCACCTTCACCTCGAGCCCACCGAGCTTCACGCGCTCGTCGGCCTTGAGGTCGCCCTCGACGACGACGAACGAGCCGTGCATGAGCGCGGAGATCTTCGCCGCGGTCTCCGCCGTCTCGTCGTTCACGGGGTTCACGAGCTGGGCCGAGCCCGACTCGTCGCGCAGGATCACGAACTGCACGCGCTTCTGGTCGCGCACCGTCTCGACCCAGCCAGCCACCTTCACGGGGCCGTCGGGGAGCGATGCGAGGTCCTTGATGAGAGTCCGCTGAGTCACGCGGTCGATCCTACCGACGCCGCGGCTGCCCCCAGCGCGCGAGCGCCGCCCACCCGGCGGCGAGCGCGACGGCGGACGCCGCCAGCAGCGCCCAGCCCGCCCACTCGGCCGACGCATCCGCCACCATCACCGTGATGCCGGCGGCGGCGAGCAGCGCGACGACCGCCGCGACCGCCGCGCCGTGCCGCACGTGCGCGATCGAGCCGGCCCAGACCCACAGCATCGTCGCCGCGAGCACGACGACGAGCGCGATCACGAGCGGCACGAGCAGGGGCATGCCTGCCATTGTGCCGGGCGCGGCGTCCATAGACTCCGCCGGTACGATGGAGGCCATGCCCGCCCGCCGCCTCCATCTCGTGCGCCACGGCGAGGTGCACAACCCCGAGGGCGTGCTCTACGGCCGGCTGCCGGGCTACTTCCTCTCGGAGCGCGGCCACGCGATGGCGAAGCTCGCCGCCGACCACCTCTCGACCGGCCAGACCGCGCGCCCGGTGGTGCGGCTCGCCGCGAGCCCGCTCGAGCGCGCGCAGCAGTCGGCCGAGCACTGGGCCGACGCCTTCGACCTCGAGATCCGCACCGAGCACCGCATCATCGAGCCGACGAACTCGTTCGAGGGCAAGACCTTCGAGGCGAGCGGCGCGCTCACGCATCCGTCTGCCTGGCCGCTGCTGCGCAACCCCTTCAAACCGTCCTGGGGCGAGCCGTACCGCGCGATCGCGCAGCGCGTGCGCGCCGCGATGGAGGATGCGTGGGACGAGCTCGACGAGGCGGAGGACGACGGCGACATCGTGATGGTGAGCCACCAGTCGCCCATCTGGATCGCGCACCTCGACATCGCCGGCAAGCCGCTGTGGCACGACCCGCGCAAGCGCCGCTGCCAGCTCTCGTCGATCACGAGCTTCGCGCGCGTCGACGGCCGCTTCACCGAGGTCGACTACATCGAGCCGGCCGCGTCGGTCGACGCGATCGACAAGGGGGCGGTGTGAAGCGGCGGATGCGGCTGGCCGCCACCGCGCTCGCTGCGCTCGCGCTCGCGGGCTGCGCCTCGGCCGACGGCGTGGCCGGCCAGGTCGGCGACGCCGGCTACATCGCCGGCGACGGCTTCGTGACCGAGTTCGCGCCCGAGGAGCGCATCGCGCCGCAGCCTTTCGCGGGCCCGCTCGTCGAGGGCGGCGAGTTCGACTCCGCCTCGCTCGACGGCGTCACGCTCGTCAACTTCTGGTACGCCGCCTGCCCGCCCTGCCGTGTCGAGGCGCCCGTGCTGGCCGACCTGCACGCCGAGTACGGCGACCGCGTCGAGTTCCTGGGCGTCAACGTGCGCGACGGCGCCGCCCAGGCTGCGGCGTTCGAGGAGGAGTTCGGCATCGAGTACCCGTCGATCCTCGACGACACGACCGCGCAGGCGCAGCTGGCGTTCACGGGCATCGTCGCGCCCAACGCCGTGCCGTCGACGATCGTGCTCGACGCGGAGGGTCGGGTCGCCGCGCGCGTCTCGGGCGCCGTGACCGACACGAGCATCCTCTCGACGCTGCTGCGGGAGGAGCTCGAGCGGTGAGCCCCACCGCCCCGCTCGCGGCCTCGCTGCTGCCCCTCGCCGCGTTCGATCCCGCCGGCGCCGTGCTGAGCGGGCAGCTGCTCGTCTCGGTGCCGATCGCGCTGCTCGCGGGCCTCGTCTCGTTCGCGAGCCCGTGCATCCTGCCGCTCGTGCCCGGCTACCTCGGCCTCGTCGGCTCGCTCGTCGGGAAGGACGGCGGCCGCGGCCGGCTCATCGCGGGCGTCTCGCTCTTCATCGCCGGCTTCACGCTCGTGTTCGTGCTCGGCACCGCCGTCGTCGGCGCCGTGAGCTCGTTCCTGCTCGTGCACGCCGACCTGCTCGTGCGCATCCTGGGCGTCGTGCTCATCCTGCTCGGGCTCGTGTTCGTCGGGCAGTTCTCCTTCCTGCAGAAGATCTGGAAGCCGCAGCAGGTGAAGGCCGGCGGCATGTGGGCCGCTCCGGTCGTCGGCGTCGTCTTCGCGCTCGGCTGGACGCCGTGCTCGGGCCCGACGCTCGCCGCGATCGGCGCGCTCACCGTCACGACCGGCAGCGCCTGGCAGGGCGCGATCCTCGGCCTCGCCTACGCGCTCGGCCTCGGCATCCCCTTCCTGCTCATCGCGCTGGGCCTGGGCTGGGCGGGAGGCGCCGTCGCGTGGCTGCGCCGGCACATCCGCCTCGTCAACATCCTCGGCGGCGCGATGCTCATCGCCATCGGCCTGCTGATGGTCACCGGCGCATGGAACGCCATCATGCAATCGCTCCAGGGCTGGATCGCCTCCGTTGTCACCGTCATCTAGCCCGGGCCCCGTGCCGTCCACCGGCCCCGCTCGCACTTCGGGTCGGTCGGGCGACTCGTCCGCCTCAGACCCGCTGCGGCCCGGCGATCACATCGACGCCCCCGAGCCCGCGAAGCCGGCGCCCGGCGGACCGCGCCTCGGCGTCGTCGGCTGGCTGCGCTTCCTGTGGCGGCAGCTCACGTCGATGCGCACCGCCATCGTGCTGCTGCTGCTGCTCGCGGTCGGCGCGATCCCCGGCAGCCTCGTGCCGCAGCGCTCGAGCGACCCCAACGGCGTCATCCAGGTGCGCGCCGACAACCCCGACCTCATCTGGCTCTACGACGCGCTCTCGCTCCACGACGTCTACTCGAGCCCGTGGTTCTCGGCGATCTACATCCTGCTGTTCACGTCCCTGGTCGGATGCGTCGTCCCGCGCCTCGCCCACCACTGGAAAGCCATGCGGGCGCTGCCGCCGAAGACCCCTGCGCGCCTGTCCCGGCTCGTGGGGTTCCAGACCGTCGCGGGCGACGCATCCGATCTCGACCGCGCCGACGGCGTGCTGCGGCGGCTCGGCTACCGCACGACGCGCTACGGCGACTCGATCTCGGCCGAGCGCGGCTATCTGCGCGAGACGGGCAACCTGCTGTTCCACATCGCGATGCTCGCGCTCATCCTGGTGGTCGGGCTCGGCTCGGGCTTCGGCTACAACGGGCAGCGGCTGCTCGTGGAGGGGCGCGGGTTCGCCAACACGCTCTCGAGCTACGACACCTTCACGTCGGGCCAGTGGTTCGACGACGCGGCGCTCGCGCCGTTCGCGGTGCAGCTCGACGAGCTCGACGTCGTCTACGAGACCGAGAACCCGAACGCGATCGGGGCGCCGCTCGACTTCACGGCGCACGTGTCGGTGACCGAGGGCGGCGAGCCGCGCGACGCGCAGATCAAGGTGAACGAGCCGCTGAACGTCGCGGGCGCCGACCTCTACCTCATCTCGAACGGCTACGCGCCGCGCATCTCGGTGCGCGACGCCGAGGGCGAGCTCGTCTACGACGAGTACACGCCGTTCCTCGCGCAGGACGACCTGATGACGAGCCTCGGCGTGATGAAGCTGCCGGACGGCCTCGACGAGCAGCTGGGCCTGCGCGGCTTCTTCTACCCGACCGCGGTGCAGCTCGACACGGGCGCGCTCGCCTCCGCCTACCCCGACCTCGCCAACCCGGTGCTGTCGCTGCAGGCGTTCACGGGCGACCTCGGGCTCGACGCGGGCATCCCGCGCTCGGTCTACGCGCTCGAGACCGACGCGATGACGCAGATCGCCGGCGGCGACTCCGGCACCGATTCGCTCACGCTCGTGCCGGGGCAGACGGTCGAGATCCCCGGCGGGCTCGGCACGATCACGTTCGAGGACGTGCGGCGCTACGGCGTGATCGACGTGCACGTCGACCACACGCAGACGCCGGTGTTCTGGATCACGGTCGTGCTGTTCATCTCGCTGCTGGGATCGCTGCTCATCCCGCGCCGGCGCATGTGGGTGAAGGCGGCGGGCGGACGGCTCGAGCTCGCCGGCCTCGCGCGCGGCGAGGACCCGACGCTCGAGCGGGCCGTCGACGACCTCGCGAAGCGGATCGGCGGCGACGCGGAGGCCGACGAGCTGACGATGGCGCTCGGCGAGACGGCCGAGATCCCGGGCGGGCTCGGCACGATCGAGTTCGCCGACGTGCAGCGCTACGGCGTGATCGACGTGCACGTCGACCACACGCAGACGCCGGTGTTCTGGATCACGGTCGTGCTGTTCATCT
>DASSWM010000186.1:0-4932 GCA_035704865.1 Agrococcus sp. | reverse complement strand
GGTCACCGCGGCCGACATCTCGGAGGAGGCGCTCGGTCGCGCACGTGCCAGGGCGGAGGGCGCCGGGGCCGACATCGCGTGGCTCCACGCCGACCTCGGCCGGTGGGCGCCGGACGAGCCGTTCGACCTCGTGACGACCTTCTACGCGCATCCCGACATTCCGCAGCTCGACTTCTACGCGCGCATCGCCGAGTGGGTGGCGCCGGGCGGCACGCTGCTCATCGTCGGCCACCTGCACGGCCACGGCGATCACCCCGACGAGGCCTCGGCGCGCGCGGCCGACGCGGCGGCCCTGCTCGCGCCCGAGCGATGGGACGTCGTGACGACCGAGGAGCGCCGCCGCGAGATGCTCGGCCGCGATGGCCGGCCGTACCTGCTGCACGACGTCGTCGTGCGGGCCGTGCGCCGCTGACGCCTCCCCTTGCCCGGACGGCGCGCATCGCGTACTGTCGCCTGAGCAATCGCGGGTGGTGTCAGCGCCCGCGCCCTTCGCACGAGAAGAGCTGAGATGACCGAGATCCAGGGAGCCGCGACCCCGCGCTGACCCGACCGCACACGCACGGTCGACCCATCGGTCAGCGCATCCCGCTCTGACGAAGGATCTCTCTTGGCACACGCTGTCATCGCGCTCTCGCGCGTCCATTTCTCCTGGCCCGACGGCACGCCCGTCTTCGGCGGCGCCGACGGCGTCTCCGGCGCGCTCGGCCACGGCCGCACCGGCCTCGTCGGCCGCAACGGCACCGGCAAGTCCACGCTGCTCGCCCTGCTCGCCGGCACGATCGCGCCCGCGGCGGGCGAGGTCGTCGTGCAGGGCTCCGTCGCGACCCTGCCGCAGCAGCTCGCGCTCGGCCCCGGCACGGTGGCGGATGCGCTCGGCATCGCGGGCGTGCTCGGCGCGATCGCGGCGATCGAGTCGGGCGACGCCTCCGCGGCGCGCTTCGACGAGGTCGGCGACCGCTGGGGCGTCGAGGCGGAGGCGCTCGGCGAGCTCGCGAGCCTGGGCCTCAGCGGCGACGCCGAGCTGCTGCACCGACCCATCGCGAGCCTCTCCGGTGGCGAGGCCGTGCTCGTCGGGCTCGCGGCCATCCGGCTGCAGCGCGCCGACATCGCACTGCTCGACGAGCCGACCAACAACCTCGACGCCGGCGCCCGCGCCCGGCTGCACGACGCGATCGGCGCCTGGCGCGGCTCGCTCGTGGTCGTGAGCCACGACGTCGAGCTGCTCGAGCGGGTCGACCGCATCGCCGAGCTGCACGGCAGCGATCGCCCCGATGCCGGCGGCGTGGGGCTGCGCACCTTCGACGGCCCCTACTCGGTCTACCGCGAGGCGATCGAGGCCGAGCAGCGGGCCGCGGCGCATCACGTGCGCGACGCCGAGCAGCAGGTGCGGCGCGAGCGGAAGGAGCGCATCGAGGCCGAGCTGCAGCTCGCCGGCAGGCGGCAGGTGGCGAAGAAGGCGTTCACCGAGAAGCGCGACCCCCGCATCGTCATGCGGGCGAAGGCGCGCTCGGCGCAGGTCTCGGCCGCGAAGCACCGCGCGATCCACGACGATCGCCTGGCGGGCGCGGCCTCGGCGCTCGAGGCCGCCGAGGCGGGGCTGCGGGAGGACCGCACGATCCGCATCGCCCTGCCCGACACGCGAGTGCCCGCCGGGCGCGACGTGCTCGAGCTCGCGCTCCCCGGCGACGAGCCCGCGTCCGTCGCGGGCGCCGTGCGCGTGCAGGGCCCCGAGCGCATCGCCCTGACGGGCCCCAACGGCTCCGGCAAGACGACGCTGCTCGACGCGATCGCGGGCTTCGAGGCGGATCCATCAGGCGAGCGCCCCTCAGGCGAGCACCCCTCCGCCCAGCACCCCTCCGCCCAGCACCCCTCCGCCCAGCGCCCCTCCGCCGAGCGATCCGCCGCCGAGACGGGCGCACCGGCCTCCGCACGCTCGGGCCCGGACCCGGTCGCCCGCGTGACCCGACGCATCCGCCAGACCGCGATGCTGCCGCAGCGCCTCCGCTTCGCAGATGCCGACGCGACGCTCGTGGAGGCGGTACGCGAGACGGCGCCCGGCCGCACGCCGCAGGAGGTGCGCGCGCAGCTCGCGCGGTTCCTGTTCCGCGGCGGCCGCGCCGAGCAGCGGGTGGGGGAGCTCTCGGGCGGCGAGCGGTTCCGGCTCGCGCTCGCGCGGCTGCTGCTGGCCGACCCGGCGCCGCAGCTGCTGCTGCTCGACGAGCCGACCAACTCGCTCGACCTCGACTCGATCGACCGGCTGGTCGAGGCGCTCGCGGCCTACGAGGGCGCGCTCGTCGTGGTGAGTCACGACGCGGCGTTCCTCGAGCGGCTCGGCATCACGCGCCGATGGACGATCGAGGCGGGGCGGCTCATCGACCGCCCCGCCTGACCGTCGGGCTCGCGAGCGACGGGGGTGTCGCTCGCGAGCCCCTGCGTCACTCGAAGTGCGCGCAGCTCACCATCGGGTTGAAGTCGACGAACATGCCGTCGGGGTTGTGCTTCCAGATCCACGCGTGCAGCGCGTAGAAGGGCGGGATGGTCGGGATCGTCACCGGGTGCATCTCGTGGCCGAACAGGTGCGGCGGCGACGAGTGGGTCGCATCCCACTCCGACTGCAGCACGAGGTACTCGAGCGCCACGAGCCGCAGGCCGCCGTTCGCGGTCGGCTCGTAGACGAGCGCCTCGGGCGCCGACACGTCGGGCACGCCGTCGAAGATGTCGCCGTTCACCCAGTGCACGCCCATGCCGGCGTCCGGCAGCGTGATGCACGCGTCGAGCACGGAGCCCTCGGCTGGCGGCAGGTAGCCGTCGGCCATCGCCTGATCGGTGTTGTGGTACGCGGCCGTGACGGCCCGCGCGGCGGCGAGGTTCTGCCCGAGCTCGTCGGGCGTGTGGCCGGCGGCGCCCGCTGCGGCGGGCGTGGCGAGCAGCAAGGCGGCGGTCAGCAGCAGCGCCGCTGCGCCCCTGCGCCGGGCGCTCATCCCTGCACCACCGGGTGGATCTCGTCGGCGACGAGCCCGTGCGCCTCGCGGTGCACGTCGGCGGCGGTCTGGGCGTCGGGCGCGTCGACGAGGCAGAAGATCTTCCGCGCCTCCGCGTCGAACCAGTAGTTGATGTAGGTCGCGCCGTACGCCTCCTGCGTGGCGAGATCGGCCATGTGCGCGTCGGCGACGGCCTTGGCGTCGGTGCCTTCCGGCACGTCGTGGTGCACATCCATGAACAGCGGCATCGCTGGCTCCTTGAGAGGAATGAGGCCGGCGGAGGTCGCCGACGGCCGCACGATATGCCCGCGCACTCAAGAGGGAGCGCGGTCGGCGCTCAGTTCTAGAACAATGTTTTCTGTGAGCACGGGTCCGGTGGGGGCCGCCGCCCGGGACGCCGCGATCGCGTAGCATCGCGTTCGCACGAGCACCCCGGAGGCCACGATGCATGTCGACCAGCAGGCACTCGACGACGCCGTCGCGAAGCGCGCCTTCTCGGGAGTCGTCGCGGTCGATGCCGGCGACCGGCGCACGCTCGAGCGGTGCGAGGGCTTCCTGCACCGCGGGCTCGGCGTGCCGATGACCGCAGACGCGAGGATCGCGATCGCTAGCGGCAGCAAGGCCTTCACGGCGCTGGCGGTCATGCGCCTCGTCGAGGAGGGCGCACTGCGCCTCGACCAGCCCGTGCGGCCGATGCTCGGCACCGAGCTGCCGCTCATCGACGACGGCGTGACGATCGAGCAGCTGCTCTCGCACACCTCCGGCATCGGTGATTACCTCGACGAGGACGCCGACTGGGAGCCGGCCGACTACGTGCTCACCGTGCCGCCGCACGCGCTCACGAGCGCCGAGGCGTTCCTGCCGATGCTCGAGGGGCACCCGCAGAAGTTCGCCCCCGGCGAGCGCTTCTCCTACTGCAACGGCGGCTACATGGTGCTCGCGCTGCTGCTCGAGCGCGCCACCGGCGAGACGTACCACGACGCCGTGCGGCGGCTCGTGCTCGCGCCCGCGGGCCTCGACGCCACGGGGTTCCTGCCGCTCAACGCGCTGCCGGCCGACGCGGCGCCCGGCTACCTGCACGCCGAGGGCGACCTCGTGAACACGCTGCACCTGCCGGTGCTCGGCAACGGCGACGGCGGTGCGTTCACGACCGCCGCCGACCTCCACCGCTTCTGGCTCGCGCTGCTCGATGGCCGCATCGTCTCGCGCGAATCGGTCGAGGCCATGACGCGGCCGCGCCACGACGTGCCGGACGAGGGGCTCCGGTACGGCATGGGCTTCTGGCTCCACCCGCGCCACCGCGCGCTCGTGCTCGAGGGCTATGACGCGGGCGCCTCGTTCCGCTCGACCCACATCGTCGAGACGCGCACGACCGTGAGCGTGCTCGGCAACACCTCCGAGGGCGCGTGGCCCGTCATCCGCGTGCTCGCCGACGCGATCGACGCCGAGCTGGGCTAGCGCGATGAGCGACCCGCGCGTGCTGGGCACCGGCCTCGCGCCGACGCCGTTCACCGCCGACGAGATCCGCGCCGGCTGCCCCGACGGGCACTGGCTGCTCGTGCGCACCGAGCGGGCGGGCGCCACGAGCTTCCACCGCAACGGCTTCGAGCGGGGCGATCCGGCCGGCTGCGTCCTCACGTCGGTGGTGACGGATGCGTCGGGCCGGCCGACCGGGGACGTCCTGCGCCAGCGGGCCAGCTGGCTCGACCTGCAGACCCACGCCGCCTTCCCGGCCGAGCGCACCACGGTGGTGCCGGAGCGCATCCGCCTGGCCTTCGGGGAGCGCGACTGCCTGCGGTACGAGGTGGTCGACGACGGCGGCACCAGCACCTTCTGGTTCGCGCTCGAGCACCCGGGCATGCCGGTGCGCTACACCGCGGGCGATGCCGTCGTCGAGGTGATCGCGATCGCCGGCCAGTGAGCACGTCCGGGTGACGATCGCTCTGTCATG
>DASSWM010000185.1:0-2118 GCA_035704865.1 Agrococcus sp. | reverse complement strand
GGTGATCTCGAGGTGCGCGCCGAGCAGGTCGCGCAGCGCCGAGAGCTGGCGGTGCGTGTAGACGACGCCCTTCGCGGGGCCGGTGGAGCCGGAGGTGAACAGGATCGCGGCGTCGTCGTCGGGGCCGGGCTCGGGCGGCAGCGCGGCGCCGTCGCCGGCCTCGGCGAGGTCGTGCAGGCTGCTCGTGACGCCGAGCGCGAGGGCGGCGGGGCGCGGCAGGCGCTCGGCCGAGATGCGGATGCCGGGCCAGCCGAGCGTGCGCGCGGCGGTGAGGCCGAGGCGCTCGCCGATGACGACGTCGGGCCAGGTGCCGCGCACCGCGCGCGTGAGGCCCTTCACGCCCAGGCCGGCGTCGGCGACGACGACGACCGCGCCGATGCGCAGGCACGCGTAGAGCACGGCGGTGAGCGTGGGGCCGGGCTGCATGAGCAGCGAGACGCGGTCGCCCTTCGCGACGCCCATCGCGGCGAGTCCGGCGGCGATGCGGCGGGTCTGCGCCTCGAGCTGGCGCCAGCTGACCTGGCGGTCGCGGGCCATGTCGATGACGGCGGTGGCGGGGTCGCCGGCGCGGGCGTCGAGGCCCAGCCACAGGGGGCGGAAGGGGGCGGATGCGTCGGGTGCGGCTTGGTCTCGAGACGCGCTCGGCGCCTCGAGCTGCGCGGGCGGCGCGGGTTGGTCTCGAGACGCGCTCGGCTCCTCGACCGACGCGTGCAGCCAGTCGAGGAGGGCGGGCGCGTAGGGGCGATCCTCGGCGATGAGGTGGCTGGCGCCCTCGAAGCGGTGCACGTCGGCGTGCGGCATGCGGTCGACGAGGTCGTCGAGGTAGCGGTCGCCGAAGACGGGATCGTTCGGCCCCCACAGCAGCAGCGCGGGCACGTCGAGCGCCGCGACGCCGTCGGCGATGCGGGTGAGCTCGGCGAAGCTCTCGTGCTCGGCGTCGACCGGGATGTCGGCGACGAAGGCGCCGATGCCGCGGCGACGGTCGGCCGAGGCGTAGGGGGCGCGGGAGGCGGCGCGCACGCGCGGCGCGAGCGTGGGTGAGGCGAGTGCGAGCGTCGTGTCGAGGAAGCCCGTGGTCGCGACGGTCGAGGTGGCGAGCACGCCGCGGGTGCCCGCGAGCCGCAGCGGCGCGGGGATCGGCACGCCCTCCGGGTGGTGCACGGCGGTGTTGAGCAGCGCGACGGCGGCGAGCCGCCCGTCCGGCCGGTCCCCACCCAGACCGGCAGCGTGGTCGATCGCCCAGCCGAGCGAGACGACGCCGCCCCAGTCGTGCCCGAGGGTGACGACCGGGCCGGTGAGCGCAGCGCCGTCAGCACCCAGCGCATCCGTGAACGCCCCGAGGTCCTGCACGCGCTGCGGCAGCGGCCGGTGCACATCGGTGCGCTCCGAGAAGCCCATCTCGAGCTGGTCCACCGCGATCACGCGCCACGCGGGGGCGCCCGCCTCGGCGCGGCGCAGCGACTCGGCGGCGAGCCGCCGCCAGAGGTACGACCAGGTGGGATTGCCGTGCACCGCCAGGATCGTGCCCGCGACCTCTGACACCCCGAGGCGAGCCAGCGCATCCGCCGTGTCGAGGCAGTGCCAGGTGCGGGTCGTGCCGGCATCGGCGCCGGCGCCCGGCACCGTGACGAGGCGGCTCCAGTCGGGGTCGAGCTCGGGCAGGTCGCGCGGCGGGACGCCGGCGGCGAGGTGGGCGCCCCGAGTCACCAGGCGAGCTCCATCATGGCGGTGTTGAGGCCGCTGCCCACGCCCATGAGCAGCACGCGGTCGCCCTTGCGGAGGCCCTGCTGCTCCTCGACGAGAGTGATGGGGATGGATGCGGGGCCGACGTTGCCGAAGCGCGGGAACGTCGTGGGCACGCGGGCCGGGTCGAGGCCGGCCGCCTTGACGATCGCGTTCGTGTGCACGGAGGAGACCTGGTGGGTGATGTAGCGATCCATGGAGGACCAGTTCCACTCGGGCGCCGCCTCCTTCCACGCCGAGACGACGAGGTCGAGGCCGCCCTTCAGCAGCGCCTTCGCGTTCGTGTACATGCCCTCGGCGCTGCCGACGCACAGGTCGTGCCACTGCGTCGCGGCGCGCGTGACGCCGCCCAGGATGCGGTGGCCGTCGGGGTGC